>NZ_JAMYSA010000027.1:0-67653 GCF_040321735.1 Mesorhizobium sp. M0293 | reverse complement strand
CGCGTGCGCACCCCGGGGGGTTCTTTGGGGGGCGGGGGGGGCGGTGTCGCTTAGGGGTGGCGGCCCGATGGGGCGGCTAATGACCCCGTCCGCGCCGTACACGCCTCCCCGCGGCGGGGCGCTGCCGACCGGATCGCCGTGGTGTCGGGCAGTTGCTCGCCGACCACCGAACGGCAGATCCGACATGCCCTGACCGACGGCTTCGACGGCATCGAGGTCGATCCGGTCGAACTGGTTTCCGAGGCTTCACAGCAGGCGATCGCGCGTGCGACGGAAAATGGGCTTGCCGGTCTGCAAGCGGGGCGCAGCGTCATCCTCTACACCGCGCTTGGCCCCACTGCCGACAGGGGCGCCGAAATCGACCGGCAGGAAGGCGCCCGCCATAGACTTGGCCGCGGCCTTGGAGAAATCCTTCGTAGCCTGACGGCCGAACAGAGCCTGCGGCGCGTGGTCATTGCCGGCGGCGATACGTCGAGCCACGCACTGGGCGAGATGGGTGTCGATGCGCTGACAATCCGCATGCCGCTGCCCGCTTCGCCGGGCTCCCCGCTTTGCGTTGCCCATTCGCGCATCAAGGCGATCGACGAACTGGAGGTTGCGCTCAAGGGCGGTCAGGTCGGATCAGACCGCTATTTCTCAGCCATCCGTGACGGCCTCGGCGACTGAAAGGACCAGCAGCTAGATTCGGGTGCCGCTGCGCGAAACACCTCAACGCGTGAAATACGTCTTGCTGGGTGGAAATCCCGGTAACACCCGGTATTATCTGCGAAAATACCGAAATCGGGAGGATGCCGGGTGCAGACCAAGAAGATCATCAACGACGGCAACCGCGCCGTCGACGAGATGCTGGAAGGCATTCTCGCCGCGCATCCCCGCCATCTCAAAAGCGTGGACGGCAGTCCACGCTCCATCATCGCCCGCGACGGACCGCGCCAAGGCAAGGTCGGTCTCGTCATTGGCGGCGGCTCTGGCCATGAGCCGAGCTTCCTCGGCTACGTCGGCAAGGGATTGGCCGACGCGGCGGCCATCGGCAACGTCTTTGCCTCGCCGCCGCCGGACCCGATCCTCGAATGCGCCAAGGCAGTCAGCGGCGGCGCCGGCGTGCTGTTCATGTACGGCAACTATGCCGGCGACGTGATGAATTTCGACATGGCCGCCGAGATGGCGGCCATGGACGACATCGAGGTGCGTACGGTGCTGAGCACCGACGACGTCGCTTCGGCACCACGCGACCAGCGGCACAAGAGGCGCGGCGTCGCCGGGAATTTCTTCATCTTCAAGGCGGCCGGCGCTGCCTGCGACCGGATGCTGTCCTTCGACGAATGCGAGCGCATCGCCGGCAAGGCCAACGACCACACTTTCACCATGGGCGTGGCGCTGTCGCCCTGCTCTTTGCCGCAGACCCGCCGGCCGAATTTCGAGATCGAGCCGGACGAGATGGAGATCGGCATGGGCATTCATGGCGAACCCGGCATCGCGCGCGAAAAATTGAAAACAGCCGACGAGATCACCGACGAGATGCTGGACAGGATCCTCGGCGAGATGGCGCCGGTGCGCGGCGACAAGGTCGCGGTGCTCGTCAATTCGCTCGGCTCGACGCCGCTGATGGAACTCTACATCATGAACCGGCGCGTGAAGCAGAGGCTCGACGAGATCGGTGTGTCCATTCACGCAAGCTGGGTTGGCAATTACTGCACCTCGCTCGAAATGGCGGGCGCCTCGATCACTCTGCATCGGCTTGACGGCGAGTTGCAGACGATGCTGGACCACCCTTGCGACTGCGCCATGTTTCGCGCCGGCTGAACCTGCTCCTCGTCAAGGGACAATAGTATGACGACAATCGACACCGCCCGCCTTGCCGGTATGTTCGCAACGATCGCAACCGCCATGTCAGCCGACAGAGACCGGCTGTGCGCGCTTGACGGGGTTATCGGCGACGCCGACCACGGCATCGCGATGGAGCTTGGATTCTCCGCGGCCCGCGATGCGGTCGCCGCGCTGGACACCGGGGCGACCGATCCGACCACCTTGCTGAACACGGCAGCAAAGTCATTCCTGAACGCGGTCGGCGCCTCCTCGGGCCCGCTCTATGCCACCGCGTTCATGCGCGGCGCGGCAGCCGTCAAGGGCAAGACGACACTTGGCGATGCGGACGTGGTCGCGCTGTTCCAGGCCATGGCCAAAGGCATCCAGGATCGTGGCAAGGCCGAGCCGGGCGAAAAGACGATGATCGATGCATGGGAGCCGGCAGCGCAAGCGGCGGGCGAAGCGCTGGCTTCCGGCAAGGATCTGGCGGGCAGTCTCGAGGCTGCCGCGCAGGCGGCAAAGGCAGGCGCGGAAGCGACCAAGGCAATGGTCGCCACCAAGGGCCGGGCCTCCCGCCTTGGCGAGCGCTCGCTTGGCCATATGGACCCAGGCGCCGCGTCCGCCGTGACCGTGATCGAGGCGATGCGGGTCGCCTTGACCAGTTAACTCAGCAGCAGGTCCCTCGCGTCAGCGCTTGGCGTCGAGCTTGTCGACGGCCTGCACGTTTGCGGCGGAGGGGCCGTTCGGATCGAACTCCGAGGCCAGCCATGCGTCGGCGATCGATTTCGCCAGTTCCGGGCCGATGACGCGGGCGCCCATGGTGATGATCTGGGCGTTGTTGGACTTGGCGGCGCGCTCCGCGGAATAGGTGTCGTGGGTCAACGCGGCGCGAATGCCCGGCACCTTGTTGGCGGAGATGCTGACGCCGATGCCGGTGCCGCAAAACAGGATGGCCCGGTCGTACTTGCCGTCGAGAACTTCGTGGCCGACCGCGGCGGCGATATCGGCGTAGAATCCGGCCTGGCTGAGATCGACGACCTGCAGTTCCGGCTTGCCGGCGAGATGCTTGGCGATGACATCGAGCAGCGGCTTGCCGGCGCTGTCGGCTCCAAGTGCGATCTTCATGGTGATGAACTCCTTTGCTTTCGTGTCGTAACAGTCAGCGCGCGATGGCGGCCGACGCCTTTTTCAGAATGTCGATGTAGCCTTCCGCTTGCCACGCCGAGCGGCCGATGAACAGGCCATCGATATGCGGCTGGCCGATCAGTTCGGCTGCGTTGCCGGGATTGACGCTGCCGCCGTAAAGCACAGGTGGAGCAATCGGCAACCGGTCGGCGGCAATCTTCTTGATCAGCGCCTGCTGCCTGTCGGCATAGTCGGCGCTGGCGGGAATGCCCTTCTCGCCGATCGCCCAGACCGGCTCGTAGGCAAAGAGGATTTCTGCCTTCAATTGATCGCCGCTCAGCTCTTGCAGCGCGCCGAGAACCTGTGCCGTCAACACCGCCTCGGCGCGGCCGGATTCGCGTTCAGCCAGCGTCTCACCGACGCAGATCAACGGCACGAAGCCGTGCCTGACCGCAGCCGCCGTTTTCAATCCCACGGCCGCATCCGTTTCGCCGAAATGCTCGCGGCGCTCGCTATGGCCGAACTCGATCAGGTCCAACCCGCAATCCTTCAGCATCACTGGCGAGATCTCCCCCGTCCAGGCGCCGGCGTCGGCCCAATGCATGTTCTGGGCGCCGACCTTCACGCGGGTGTTGGCGAGCGCCGCCTTGACCTGGCGCGCTGCGGTGAACGGCGGAATGACGAAAGGCTGTATCGCCTTGTCGAAACCAGGCACGAAGGCGGCCAGCGCATCGGCGAACTGCAGCGCCTCGGCAAGCGTCTTGTTCATCTTCCAGCTCGTGCCGACCCAATATGGGGTCATTCTTTTCTCCTTCAACGCGTGTTTTCCTGGCCACCAGTGCCGGCGTCGAGCCGGCATTTCACTCAAGCTTGAGGCTTGAGACTGTCGCGGCCACTGTCGATGTAAGGCGCCCAGAAATCCACCGACTCGCGGATCATCTCGATAACCTGATGGTCGACTGGTTCTCTCTCCCTGAAGGAAAGTTCAAGGCAAATTTCGTTGTCGGTTCCGCCGCCCTGCCGAACGGCATCCAGCAGTTTTTGCGGCACTATGCGGCCATCCTTGTTGTAGGCGGCCGTGAACGGCCAGTGCCCGCCCTTGTTCATGGACGACTGCTTGATATGGATGATCGGCGATTGCAATGGAAACGCTTTCGCCCAGGCATAGGGATCGGTGTCGGCAGGGTTGGGCGAGGTCACATCGCCATGGTCGATATCTACCATCATCTTCATCGGTATAGGCAGCTTCGCCGCATCGATGGCGCTCTGCAGCGTGACGCAGCTTTCGATCGTGTGGCCGAACTCGCGGCCGACCGACATCGGCTCCCAGAACAGATAGGTCAGGCCCGCCGCCTTGGCGTGTTCGGCCACCTCGCGCCAGCATTCGAGCGCGATGTCGAGCAGCACTGCCCGCCGTTGCGGATCGTCGAAGTCCTTGTAGGTGAAGATGGCGAACTGCGTGCCCATGCCCGACGCGCCGAATTCGGCGGAAATGTCGGCAAACGTCTTGAACCAGTCGACATAGTAGCGCCGGACATCCGCATCCGGGTGGCCGAAATGGTTAAGCCTGCCATAGGGTCCGGTCATGCCCGAGGTGATCCGCACGCCGGTCCTCGCCAATGCGCTGTTGAACAGGCGAAGGAATTTGGCAATCGTCGCCGCCGGCCAGCCCGGATTGACGAATTCGTGCGTCAGCTGCACGTCGCGGATGCCGATGCCATAGGCGATCGCGTCGATCAGATCGTCTGGATCGGCGAAGCGATTGACCAGGGGATTGGTGTTGAGGGAAAGCGTGAAGGCCATCAGTCCGTCGTCGCCATGATGTTGGAGAACCAGTCTTCGAAAATCTTGCGCTCGGCTGCATTGATATGCAGGCCATGTTTGGTGCGGCGCTCCAGTATATCGGCTGGTGTACCTGCCCATTCGGTTTCGACCAGGAACTTTGCTTCCCGTTCATAGAAATCGGGACCGAAGCGGTGGCCGAGATCCGCTTCGTTATGCACGCCGGCCAGCAATTGCCTGGCGCGGGTGCCATAGGTTCGAGCGTAGTGCTTCACCAGCGACGGGCTGAGCCATGAAAACTCGGAATGCAGATCACTCCGGAACTGCTCGAAGTCAGCATTGGGAATGTCGCCCCCGGGCAAGGGAATTTTGGCCGTCCAGGCTTTCTTCATGGTCGGAAAGAACGGCTGGATCTTTTCCAGCGCATGTTCGGAGAGCTTGCGGAAGGTGGTGATCTTGCCGCCGAACACCGAAAGCAGTGGCGCGTTGCCATTGGAGGCGTCGAGTTCGAAAATATAGTCGCGCGTCACCGCGCTTGGATTGTCGGCATTGTCGTCATAGAGCGGACGCACCCCGGAGAAGCTGTAGACCACGTCCTGTGGCGTCAGCTGCCGCTTGAAGTAGCGATTGACCACCTTGATCAGGTAATCGACTTCGCTTGCCTCGGCCGCCACTTCCTCGGGCCTGCCTTCGTAGGGAATGTCGGTCGTGCCGATCAGCGCCAGATCGTTCTCGTAGGGGTTGACGAAGATCACCCGCTTGTCGCTGTTCTGGATCAGATAGGCCTGCCGCCCCTCCCAGAATTTGGGCACGACAATGTGGCTGCCCTTCACAAGACGAACATTGCGTGTGGAATTCTGGCCGGCGACGCGGCTGACAATGTCGTTGACCCATGGCCCTGCCGCATTGATCAGTGCGCGCGCCCAGACTTTCGTGACCGCACCCGTGCGGCCGTCCTGTATGTCGATCGACCACAGGCCATTTTCGCGTCGTGCCGCAATGCATGCAGTGCGCGTGAGCACCCTTGCGCCGAGCTGCCCGGCGTCCAGTGCGTTGAGCAACACCAGGCGCGCGTCGTCGACCCAACAGTCGGAATATTCGAAGCCGCGCTTGAATTCGTCCTTGATCGGCGCGCCTTCCGGCGATGTTCTCAGATCAAGCGTCCTGGTTCCCGGCAGCCGCTTGCGGCCGCCAAGATGGTCGTAGAGAAACAGTCCGAGCCGGACCAGCCAGGCTGGCCTGTCTTGCGGGCTGTGCGGAAGAACGAAGCGCATCGGCCAGATGATGTGCGGCGCCGCCTCGAGCAGCACCTCGCGTTCGATCAGCGCTTCGCGAACCAGCCGAAACTCGTAATATTCGAGATAGCGCAGACCGCCATGCACCAGCTTGCCGGAGCGCGAACTGGTGCCTTGCGCGAGATCGTCCTTTTCGCACAGGATGACGGACAGGCCGCGACCGGCCGCATCACGCGCTATGCCGGCTCCGTTGACGCCGCCGCCGATCACGAAGAGATCGACGACATCTGTTGTATTGCTCAAGATCTTGCTCCTGTGCGGTGCGCCATGCCCTTCCATACCGGCCGAAGCGCCCGGTGCGCCGCAACGAAGGAAGGAAAGAGCGCATCGTAGGTTTGCGAAAGCACCTCGTCATAGGCATCGCAGTCGCCGAGAAGCGGCGTCACCCACTCGGCAGCGCAGTCTTCCATGGAGCCGTAAACGCCGAGCCCGACCGCGGCCATCATCGCGGCACCTGCGGCGCCGGCTTCCTGGCGGCTGCTGGTGCGCACTTGCGCCCGGGTCGCCGCAGCGATGATGCGCCGCAATGACGGGCTGCGCGCGGCGCCGCCCGACAGCCGGATCTCGCTCGGCACGGTGCCCATCGCCTGGTAGCAATCACGGGCCGCGAAGGCCAATCCCTCGAGGACGGCGCGCGCCAGATCGCCAAAGCCGTGCTTTACCGAAAGGCCGATGAAGCCCGCGCGTGCGTCGGGGTCGACGAATGGTCCGCGTTCGCCAGCCAGCGATATGTAAGGCTGGTAAATCAGCGATCCCGGCTCGGATGCTTCCACCCAGACATCGAGTGCCTTCAGCAACTCGTCATGAGAAGGTTTGCCACCACCCGTGGCGAGCACGTCGCGCGCAAGGCCAAGCAGCCAGTCGATGTTGAGCGTCGCCGCCATGTTGGACTGCAATTGTGCAAAGCCGCCTGGGATAGGCATGGCGATGGTGTAGCCGGAGCCATCATCGTTCAGCACGACATCGTCGGGAGTGGCTGCGAAACGCGTGTGTATGCCGGTCGAGCCGATGACCGTGCAGCCGACATTGCCTGAGGGATCGTAGAGGCCGGCTCCGAGAGCCGTCATGACCATATCCACATAACCCAGCACCACCGGCATGCCTTCGAGCAGGCCGGTCTCTCCCGCTGCCGATCGCGACAGCGCATGATGGTCGGTGGTGCCTTCGAGCATGGGAGGCAACAGGCGGCGATGCGTCGTCAGATCCAGGATGTCGAGGGCTTCGTTGGAATAGGTGCGCGAGCGAAAATCGCCGAAGGTGAAGGTTCCTTCGGAGGGGTCCGTTGCGCGTTCGCCCGTCATCTTGAAGTAGAGCCAATCCTTACAATGCAGTGCGGTCGCCGCTCGCGCCAGCATCTCCGGATTGTTCTTTTTCATGAAGGCAAGCTGGGCACCCTGCTGGCAGGAATTGAGCCCCGTGCCGGTTAGCTCGAACCGCCTGCGATCCCGGGGATCGGCGCGCATCTCATCCACCAGATGTCCGGCGCGCGCGTCGAGCCACAACCATGCGCGCGAGACCGGCAAGCCGGCGCCATCGATCAGCCAGGTTCCGTCGCCCTGCCCGGTGACCGCTACCGCCGCGGTTCGTTGCGCGAGGTCGGGGATTTTGGTCGCCAGATCGCGAACGGTCCGCGCCATGTCGCGCCAGGTCTGATCGAGGTCCTGCTCGGCGCCGCCGCCCTCCAGGGTGACGAAGCTGTTGGGTACCGACGTCATGGCGAGCTGCCGCCCGGACAGATCGAAAGCGACCGATTTGATCACCGACGTTCCCGCGTCGATGCCGATCAGCAGGTCTTTCATGACGCAAATTCCGGTTGGTTATGAAGGCAGTTCACGAGGGCAATCTCGTAGAAGAGGCAGGGAGTGTCCGCAAGGACACCCCCTGTGCAGGTTTTATTCAGACAGCACGAAGGGTGCGGTGTACTTGTCGACATTGTCTTTGGTGATGAGAAGGCAATCGAACAGCTGCTTCTCGGTCGCCGCACCGGTGGCGCCCGTCTTGATGAACGAGTCCGCCTGCTGCACGGCCTTAGCCGAGAAAATGGCGACCGGCTGAAGCACGGTATACTGCAGTTCACCGGACTTGATCGCCGCAACCGCATCCGGGGAGCCGTCGAAGCCGCCGACCTTGATGCCAGCCAGCTTGCCGGCTTCCTTCAGCGCCGCAACCGCACCAAGAGCCATTTCATCATTGCCGCTGATCACGGCGATGATGTCGGGATTGGCCTGCAGCATGCTCTGCATCTTGTCGTGGCCCTGGGTGCGATCCCAGTTGGCGACCTGCGAAGCAGCCTTTTCGAGATCCGGATACTGGCTCAGCACAGTTGCGTAGCCGTTCGAGCGCGTCGCGGCGTTGTTGTCCGACGGGGCGCCGAGCAGTTCGACATATTTGCCCTTTTCACCGACCGCCTGCACCCATTGCTGGGCACCAAGAGCAGCACCCTGCGCGTTGTTGGAGACGAGCTGTCCCTTGGCGAGGCCCTCCTGGTTGATCTCTGCGTTGACGAGGAAGACCGGGATGTTGGCGGCTATCGCCTTCTTCACCGCGCCGACAGAGCCGTCAGCGTTGGCCGGGTCGAGAATGATGGCCACCGACTTGTTGGTGATGGCGGTGTCGATCAGGTTGCTTTCCGTGTTGGTATCGCCCTTGTGGGCACCGACATTGGCCGTATAGCCGAGCTTCTCGGCTTCGGCCTTGGCGACGTTGCCCTCGGTCAGCCAGTAGGGGTTGGCCGGATCGTTGACGATGATCGAGATCAGGCCCGCGGCCGACGCGGCCGCCGTAAACCCGACGACCATCGCGGCGGCGAGCAAGCTCTTAAGCATGGTTTTCATGTACATTCCTCCAATGACTACGCGGTGTTGCTGCCAGTTCATCTGGCAGTCTTCCCTTGGGCAGGATTGGCCGGTTCGGCCTTCCCCCGTTTCTGAGAAGTCGGTTGGCCACCTGTCGCGCTTGGGAGCTTGCTGCGGCGGCGATACTGAACGGCATTGAGGAGCACGGCGAGCACGATGACCGCGCCCGTGAACACTGTCTGCCAGTAGGATGAGATGCCGATGATCACCAGACCATCGGACAGGAAGCCGATGACGAAGGCCCCGAGCAGGGTTCCACGGATGTTGCCGCGCCCGCCGGTCAGTGCCGCGCCGCCGATGACGACGGCGGCGATGGCCGTCAGCTCGTAGGTGGTGCCCGCGGTCGGTCCCGCCGACGTCAGCTGCGAAGACAGGATCAGGCCGGCAATGGCGGCGCAGATGCCTGACAGCACGTAGAGGGAAATCTGCACGGTCTTGACCGGAACACCGGACAGTTCGGCCGCGCGCTCGTTGCCGCCTGACGCGTAAAGCCAGCGCCCGAATGCGGTTCGATTCAGCACGATGCTGCCAATCAGCGCGATGACGACGAGAACCACGACGCCGGTCGGCACGCCGAACAGGCGGTTGAAGCCAAGCGCATCGAAGCCGGTGTTTCCCAGCTCCGGCTTGCCGCCGAGATTGTTGTAGGTCAGGCCACTGGTCATCAGCAGCGCCAGGCCGCGCGCCATGTACATGACGCCGAGCGTCGCCACGAAGGCCGGTACCTTGAAGCGCGCAATGAGTACGCCATTGATCAGCCCGACGACGGCGCCCAGCATGCAGGCCAGCACCGCGACCACCCAGACCGGTGGGTAGAGAACGACGCCCAGCCAGGTCAGCGTCACCCCTTGCATCAGGAACCCGGCAACGACGCCGGCGAGGCCGAGCGTCGACCCCACCGACAAGTCGATGCCGCCATTGAGGATGACGAGCAGCATGCCGATCGCGAGAATTCCGAAGATGGCGACATGCGAAGCCATGGTCAGGAAGTTCGCCACCGAGAGGTAGTAGGGCGACAAGATCGAAAAGACGACGATGATGACAATGAGGGCAAAGAAAGCCCGGCCCTCGAGCAGCAGCTTGGCGAGATCGAAGCCTTCGCTCGCGCTTGGACTGGACTGTTTTCTGGCCTGGCTGACATCGGTCATGGTCTGGGCTCCGAAATTCCTGGTGATCAGGCGACCACGGCTTCGCCGGAGGCGGCCATGATCTGCTCTTTGGTGGCGTTGGCGCCGAATTCAGCTGAAATCCTGCCGCGGCGCATGACGACGATGCGGTGGGCGATGCTGAGGCATTCGTTGACCTCCGAAGTGGAGAAGATCACCGCAAGGCCCTGCGCGGCACGCTCGCTCAGCAAGCGGAAGACCTCGGCCTTGGCGCCGACATCGATGCCGCGGCTCGGCTCGTCGAGGAGGATAACTTTTGGGTTGGTCGTCAGCATCTTGCCGATGACCACCTTCTGCTGATTGCCGCCCGACAGCGATCCGATCATGGCGTTGCCGCCCGCGGTCTTGATGGTCACCTTGCGGATCGAATCCTCGATCAGCCCACGCTCCTTGGTGCGGGACAGAAACAGCCCCTTGGCGAACGCTTCGATGCTGGCAAGCGAGAGATTGCGGCCGACGGTCATGGTCTGCACCAACCCGTCGCGCTGGCGGTCCTCGGGGACCAACACAAGACCCTTGGCGATGCGCTGGGCGATGCTCAGCCCCGAGACGTCCTCGCCCTCCAGAAGCGCGCGGCCGCCCGCCATCGGTACCCGTCCGGCGACGGCTTCCAGCAATTCCGTGCGCCCGGCGCCCATCAGCCCATAGATGCAGACGATCTCGCCCGCTCTGACGTCCAGCGACAGATGATCGACGACGGAATAACCGGAGCCAGAAGTGTCGACGACGCTGACATCCTCGATCGACAGAGCGACCTCGCCGAACGCATGACCGGTCGGCGGCGAGCCGAGATCGAAGTTCTCGCCGACCATGTTGCGCACGATCCACTCGAGGTCGATATCCCTGGCGTCGGCCGTCGCCGTGATCGCGCCGTCGCGCAGGACGACGGCGTAGTCGGTGATCTGCAGGGCTTCTTCGAGGTGATGTGAAATGTAGACGATGGAGACGCCGCGGCTGGTCAAATCGCGGATCACCTTGAACAGCACCTCCACCTCTGTGGCGCTGAGCGCCGAGGTCGGTTCGTCCATGATCAGGATGCGGGAATCGACCGACAGTGCCCGCGCGATCTCGACGATCTGCTGCTGCCCGAGGCGCAGATCCTCGACCAGGGTCATTGGGTCGATGTCCTCTTCGAGATCGGCCATCAGCGCGCGCGCCTGGCGCGATTCCTCGGCGAAGTCGAGGCCGGTCCTGGTGCGCAGTTCTCGGCCCATGAAGATGTTGTCGCGAACGCTCAGATTCGGCGCCAGGCTGAGTTCCTGGTGGATGATCGAGATGCCGCGATCGCGCGCGTCGGAGGACGAGGAAAAACTGACGAGATTGCCGTCGAGCACGATGTCGCCGGACGTCGGTGTGACGACGCCAGACAGGATCTTCATCAGCGTCGACTTGCCGGCGCCATTCTCTCCGAACAGCGTGGTGACCTTGCCGCGATGGATGTCGAAATTGACGCCCTTGAGGGCGTGGACGCCGCCATACGACATGACGATGTTGCGCGCCGAAAGCACGGCGTCGCCATTCGCGGGTCCGTTGCCGGCAGCCGGTCTCATTTGACGTCCAGCCTCACCGGAGTGACCAGCCAGCTCTTCGGATTGACCAGCTTGAAGGCGCCGACCACCGATATGGTCTTGCCGGTCAAGGCGCTGGTGTCGATCTTGGCCAGGACTTCCTTCTTCATCTCGTTGTTCAGCGCCGAGCCGGCGTCCTGGTATTCGATCTGGTTGGTGAACTGGCCGAATGTGATCTTGCCGGTGGCGTCGCGCAGCTCCGTGCCGTTGATAGCCGGTCCCGTCTGGACGCGGATCATTAGCGTGTCGGGCAACCCATCGACAGCAACCTTGTAAATGCCCGATTTTCCTTCACCGACAACGCCGCTGAACTTGACCGAGATGACCGGCCCGACACCCGCGGGCACGCCGTATTCCTTTTCGGCCGTCGCCCTGTCCTTGGCGATCGCCGTCGCCACTGTCATGGCGTCGGCGGCACGGCCCTCGACATCGGCCTGCACCTTGGGAAATTCCGACTTGCCGTAGTCGGCGGCAGAGAAGACGGCGCTGCGGACGTCTCCGGCGGATCCGATCCTGACCACCTTGGTGTCGAGCGCCATGGCGCCGAGCAGAACGACAATTGCCGCGCCGGCAAGTGCCCGGCGCAGGCCGGGCGAGGCCGACCGGGTCGATGTGGTGGCAGCCTTCGCGCTCATGACGCAACCGCCAGCAATGCAGATCCGCGCTTGTCACGCATTTGACGATCCTCCGTTCACATGGCGCTTTGCACCATTGGATTGGTTCTTTTCGACAAGAGCGCGCGCAGTGCTTTCATCGGTGATCAGGCCGCTCAGATAACGGCTTTCGAGCACCGCCCTGATCGCGCGCACTTTCACCTTGCCGCCAGCGACGGCGACGATCCTGCGACCTTTCAACTGGTCCCGCGGGAGCGCCAGAATTCTTTCCGACAGCGCCGTTTCCACCGGGCGCCCGTTGTCGTCGAAGAAGTGGGCGAGCAGCTCGCCGACGCCGCCATCGCGTTTGACCTCATCGATTTCGGAATGTTCGATCATGCCGGTAGCGACCAGCGAGGCTTCCCGCTCGGCGGTTCCTATGCCGACGAACATCAGGTCGGACCGGCTTGCCAGTTCGAAGACATCGCTGATACCGCGCTGGCCAAGCAGCACCTCACGGTCCTCGGCGGTGTTGGCGACGAAAGGCACCGGCATCACATAGGCCTGCGCGCCGGTCCGCTCGGCCAGCCGATGCATGACGTCGTGCGGGTTGGCGGCGAATTTGCGCGTCACGCCGCCAAGCAGCGACACGAAACGGATATGGGCGGCGGCGGTGCGCGTCAGATATTCGACGCTTGCAGCAAGGGTGCGCCCATGGCCGACGCCGATCAGCATGTCCTCGCCGCGATCGATCTCGCGCTTCAGAAACTGCGCGCCGGCGATGCCAAGCGCCTTCAACGGCAATTCGTCCTGATCGAGATCGGGAACGACCTCGCAGTAATCGAGTCCGTAGGTACTGATCAGCTGCTGCTCAAGATCGATGCATTCGCCGACGTCGCCGTCGATGATCACCCTGACAAGGCCATCCTGGGTGGCCCGGGTGATAAGCCGGTGCGCCTTGAGGCTGGTCAGGCCAAGCCGCTTGGCCACCTGAGCCTGCGTGAGACCCCCGGCATAGTGAAGCCAGGCCGCGCGCGTGGCGAGGCTGGATTCATGGTCGCGGTTAGCGGTTCCGCCGGATTTCAAGCCATCTCCTCCCTGAGATGATATTATTATCTTTGTGTGCAAAAATTTTCACATCCTTGCATTGCTGTCAATCCTTCCCCGGACTTGGCGAGTGCGTCTGCCGGGATTTCACAGGCCTCGCCCCTCCTGAAACGCCGGTCCGCCGGCGCATCGGCAGGCAATTCCAGTCTATTTAGGAAGTAGGCATGTTAGGCAATCATACTGCGGTGTTATTTTAACGTCAATCTATGTTACATCATGCCGAGACCAGCAGACATGCGCCGACCGTTGCCGCCGCATTTCGCGTCAATTAACTGTTTTTATTGAGTTATATCCAGTAGCGCAAACATCCCAATCAGACTGTGAGGTGGGTTACTTTCGCGCGCGCAGCGGCATCGGCAAAACCGACCGGATTGCCACGGGAAAGGGCATCGGCGACGGAGCGATCAGTCCAACCGCATCAGGTTCCGGCCCTCGAGTTCCACAACTGCGGCCTCGATTTCCTGCGCAATGCGCTCAGCACTCCAGTCAAGAGCCCGCGCGGCGATCGACGCGATCTCCTGCAAGTCCCGGCCTGTCAGGGAACCGGCAATCGCCAGGGTGCTGCGGCGCATGACGATATCAGCCAGATGTTCGACGAATTCGTTGCGGACGATG
Organism: Mesorhizobium sp. M0293; assembly: GCF_040321735.1. Lineage (NCBI taxonomy): Bacteria > Pseudomonadati > Pseudomonadota > Alphaproteobacteria > Hyphomicrobiales > Phyllobacteriaceae > Mesorhizobium > Mesorhizobium sp. M0293. The sequence goes on along the minus strand of NZ_JAMYSA010000027.1, from coordinate 53,741 downwards.
TAGTCGATTTCCGACCGGCTGTAGCTTTCTGAATCCGGCAGTCGACTCTCATCATCCGGCCCATGCCTGGCGATCTGCGTAGCTCTGGTGCCGTATCGTGACAGCAGCTGATCGAGACGCCGTTCCTCGATGCCTGTTTCCGATCGCGCCCGGGCCAGCCAGTCTGCGCGTGCCGAAGCATCGGGCGGGAAATCCCTGCCGCCGCCAATCGGCATGGCTTGCGTCGTCACCTTACGGCTGCGCTTCAGGCGCCCAAGCACCGTATCGGCGACTTCCTCGGCGAAGCCACGGAAGGTCGTCCATTTGCCGCCGATTAGCGAGATAACCGCGAAAGGCCTGTTCCGGTCCGGCTCGGCGACCGGCGCCGAGTGATCGCGGCTGATCAGCCCAGGTATCGATGCATCGGAGGCCGGCAGCGGCCTGATGCCGCTATAGGCATAGACGATCTGCTCGCGCTCGAACGCCATTCCCGGCAGCAGCGTCCGTACGCTGTCGAGCAGGTACTCGACTTCCTCGGGCTCGCAGCGCACCTCGTCGGGATTGTCGGCCTTGATGTCGGTGGAGCCGACCAGCGCCAGGCCGAGATAGTCGTAGACAAGGCAGATGCGGCCGTCGTCGGCCTCGAAATAGAGCATGCGCCCGGCCAGGCTTTTGACCAGTTCGTCGTGCTTCAACAGGATGTGCGAGCCCTTGGTGCCGCCGATCATCTTCGACGGCGCACCAAGCAAATCGTTGACGTCGTCGATCCAGGGACCGGCGGCATTGACCACCAGCTTCGGCCGCACTGAAAAGGCCGCGCCGTTTTCCGGCTGGAAGGTCAGCACGCCATCGGCCGAAGCCACCGGCGCCGTGTAGTTCGCGCTGGCCGAGGCCGCATTTGCCTGCAGCCCATCGAGGATCAGTTCGAGCACCAGCCTTTCGGGGTGGCTTATCTTGGCGTCATAGTAGGTGCCGGTGGCGACGATCGAAGGGTTGAGCGCCGGCATCTCACTGAGCGCCTGGCGCCGCCCGACCATGCGGTGGCGCGGCATGACCTGGTTTCGCGAGCCATAGAAATCATAGATCATCAGGCCGATCTTGATCAGGATGGCACCGCGGCTGCGCGGTGCGCTGGTCGAGCCGAACACCGTTCGCAGCGCCGCCAGCATGCCCTTGCTCCAGGAAAAGATCGGGATGACGGTCGGCAGTGGACTGACATAATGCGGCGCGTTTTTCAAAAGCAGATTGCGTTCGAGCGTCGACTGCGCCACCAGACCGAACTCGCCGGTTTCGAGATATTTCAGGCCACCATGAATGAGCCGGGATGGCGCGGCACTGGTGCCCGAACCGAAATCGGCCTTGTCGACGATCAGGCAGCTGACACCCTGTGCGCACAGGTCGCGAAACAGGCCCGCCCCGTTGATGCCGGCGCCGAGAATGACGACGTCGACCTCGCCGGTCCCGGCCATGGCGGCCAGACGCCCGGTCGGCTTTTCCGTACGCGTTCTTTCAGCAGGGTTCATGGCGCTTTCGTCTTGACGATGCGCAGCTTCACGCCGGCCCGTTCGAGGGCTTGCGCCCGTGCATCGCCCAGGCCTTCGGTCGCCAGCACGACGTCGAAGCTGGTCAGATCGTCGAAGACGTGCAGCGCGATCCTGTCGAACTTGGCATGGTCGACCAAAAGGATGCGCTTGACCGATGCTGCCATCATCGCCTGCTTGACCCGCACGACATTGGGATCCTGGATGAAGGCGGTGGTTCCAGTGATGGCTGAGGCTGAACAGATCAAGACATTGGCGCGCAGCTGTGCCACTGCGTTCTCGCAGACGATACCGATATAGGCGTTGTAGGTGCCGTGGTACTGGCCGCCGAGGCAGATGAAGTCGATGTCGTCAACATTGGTCAGCAGTGACGCCGTCGCCACCGAGTTGGTGATGACGGTCAGCGGCTTGACGTCGAGCAGCAGAGTGGCGGCGGCATTTGCTGTGGAGGAATCGTCCAGCATTACCACCTGGCCGGCTTCGACATAATCCAGTGCTGCCCGCGCCAGCGCATCCTTTTCGGCGCGATTGACCGTCACCCGGTAGCGGAAGGCGCTTTCGTAGAGGCCTGAAGGCTGAACCGTCACCGCACCGTGCAGCTTGCGCAGCACGCCCTGCTGCGCCAGCCGGTCGATGTGCCGGTGGATGGTCATGCGCGATACGCCGAAATGTTCGACCAGATCGTCGATGCGCACCTGGCCGAGCTTGATCACATAGTCAGCGATCTCTTCGCGTCGTTCGTCGGCCTTGATCATGCGGTTCCCCCAGTGTCTGGCCGCGCCAGCCTCTCGATCTCCGGCCAAAGCGGTTCGAGCGCACCTGCTATGCGGCCATAGAGGGAAAAGCGCTCGTTGAACACAGCACTTGAGGCCGGCACCGGCTCGTATTGGCGCGCCGTCATGCCTGCCTGCCTGGCACCTTGTTGCGGCGTCGCGAACATGCCGACCGCGGCACCTGCGCAAAGGGCAGCGCCAAAGGCCGCGGCCTCGTCGGTCGAGGTGACGGTGACCGGGGCATTCAGCACATCGGCGAACATCTGGACGAAAGCCGGATTGCGTGAACCGCCCCCGGTCAGGCGGATCTCGCTGATAGCAAAGCCCTCGCGCAAGGCTTCGACATGGGAGCGATGATTGAAAGCAATGCCCTCCAGAACCGCCTTGAGCATATCGCCGCGATCGTGCCAGCCGTGAAGGCCGACAAAGCTGCCGCTGGCGACATCGCCAAACGGGGAGCCGAACAGATAGGGATGAAACAGGATGGTCGACCGCTTTTTCAGGGCCACGTCAATCTCTGCTGCCAGAAACTCGTGGATCGAGCCGCCATCGACCGATGCCTTTTCCTGCTCCGAGCGGCAGAATGTGTCGAGAAACCAGTCGTAGTTAGCGGTCGAGGCTGGCGAGATCGCCATGTTGTTCCAGCGGCCCGCGTCGATGGCGTTGCGACAGAACCAACGCGGGTCGATGCGCGGTTCCAAAGAGACCACTTCGTTGATGGAATAGGTCCCGGCGACGATGGCGAGCACGCCCTCCTCATGGCCGCCCATGCCAAGCGCGGAGGCGGTCACGTCATGCAGGCCGCACGCAACCGGTGTTCCCTTGGCAAGGCCGGTCATTTCGGCGGCCTCGGCGGTGACGTGGCCGACGATTTCAGCCGAATGCGCCACCGGCGGCAGCGCGTCGAAAAGATCGTCCAATGCGAAGATGCGCATTGCTTCAGGCGCGAAGGCTTGCGTTCGGAAATCCGTGAATGAGGTGCTGGCCTCCGTGCGGTCGGTACCGATCGTGCCCGACAAGCAAAAGCGCAGCCAGTCCTTGCAGGCCAGTATATGCCCGATGCGCCCATAGCGGTCGGGTTCGTTCTTCCTAATCCAGGCCAGCAGCGCCGATGGCACCGAGACGTGCGGCGCCTGGCCGGTGCGCGCCAACGCATCTTCGAAGACCCCGTCCGCCGACCATTGTTCGACAATCTCGCCGGCGCGGCTGTCGAGCGACAGGATCCCGGGCCTCAGTGGGCGGCGATCCTTGTCGAGCAGGTAAAGACCGTCGCCATGCGCGGTCGCCGCAACCGCCTTAATGTCGTCGGCAGGCCGGCCGCACAATGCGATCGCCTCGCGGATTGCGTCGGCGGTCGCTTGCCAGAGGCCGGCCATGTCGCGCTCCACCCAGCGCGGATGGGGCATCGATTGCGCAACCCGCCGGCGCGCCACCGACAACTGTGTGCCATCGGCATCGAAGATCACCGCCTTGGTAACCGTGAGACCGTTATCGATTCCGAGCAGACAGGGCATGGTCACCGCCTCTTTCAGCGACTGGCGATGCGCACTGCAAGGCAATCCTGCAGGCTGGGGCAAGGGTGACAGATATAGCGACGATCGACGAGCAACTGTGATACAAAGCGATGGGACCCAACGGATCAAATGAACCATATCTCGATGTTAATTTAACGTCAACATCTGAGATAATTCAGCGTACATCTGTAAAATCGAGCACCACGAGTGATGCAGGGGTCCGAAAAATCCCTGATTTATCTGTATTTTTTTGCTGTGAAAACATCCCAATTTGATCGTTCATTCAGCCTGCGAACACCATAGAACCGAAAGGCGAGATCGGCCAATGCGGCGGGATCCAACTTCGCCGTCAGCTCGGCCGTCGGATACTTGAATGTCTCGAAGAATAGGAAGCGCATGCGGACATTGCGCAGATCGACGCCGGTAGCCGTGTTCTTTTGGAAGACGATCAATGCGGAAAGGGCAATCGGCAAAGCAACGCGCCACCGTGTCGGACCCGTCTAGGCTTTTGATTTCATTGTGGAATTTTTCCAACACTGGCAACTCATCTATCGCCTGCTATGGACGCCGAGCGTCCTTTTATCGACCGGCCAAGGTCAAATCGATCTCGGTAATGTGCCAGCGGCCGAGATTGGCGGTGTAGAGTTTGTTACCCTTGAATGCGATATTGGTGGGGTGCGCGAGTGTCGTCGCAGCCGAATCCTCGATCAATGTCTCGAGTCCCCGGTCCTTGCGCCAGCGGTAGATCCGGCTGGGCTCATAGCATGAAATGAACAGCGAGCCGTCCGGAGCGAAGGCTAGACCATCCGGGACGTTATGCACGCCTTCGATAACGACCTGTCGCGGCCCAGCCGCACCGTCGGCAAGGATCGGCACGTAGCTGACACACGACGCATTGCTTTCCACCACATAAAGCCCGCTTCCCTCTGGCGACATGGCCATGCCATTGGCGAAGGACATCGCCTCCTGGCACCACAGGCGGCCCTCGCCCGTTGTGAGATCGTAGCGGAAGATGCCGGAACGATTGTCTTCGCCAACGCTATCCGACACGTAAAGCCAACCTCTCGCCTCGTCGACGATGGGATAATTCGGCACGCGGATGCCGGACGACGCGAAGCGTTCCATGCGCGCGGTCGCGGCATCCCAGCGAAAAATCGCGGCGTGCCTGAGGTCGCAGGCAAAGCAGTTCCCGGCGCTGTCGAAAGCAATGCCGAGAAGGAAACCGTCCGTGCCGCCCATGCGCTCGACCGAGCCGCCATCGGCGGCCAACCGCAGCAGGTCGCCGGTTTCGGTGCCGCACCAGATCGAGCCATCGCGGTGGACGGTCACGCCCTCCGGGTGCGCGACGCGCGGGCTGGTGAAGATGCCGTCGAAGAAAACGCGCGCGGCGGACATGTCGAGCAACGGCTTTACCATGGGGCCTCAGCTTGCGGTGTACGATCTCTCTGCGACGATGCAGCGCTCGACCATCGCGCGGTCGGCGGCGAGAATCTCGGCGATCAGCGCACCGCGTTCCTTGGCGCTGACAAATTCGAGGCGACGCAGGCCGAGCGGGTCGATGCGATTGCGCAGAACAGCGAGCGTATCGCTGGAAGGCAAGGGGACCTCCCGGCAATCGGCGTCGAAGGTCACCGCAAACCCGGTGGCGTCGCGGATCTGCTGCTGCATGACGCCTGGCATGGTCTCGATGACGATCAATTCCCGGGATATCCGGTCGAGCCGGAAGACGCAGAGATCGGTGAACACCAGCGCCTGCCCGGTGCGATAGCCCATCGGCTCTCGCTCTGCCGGCGTCAGTAGCCCGCGGGCCGAACTGGCGATCTCCACCTCATCCACCAGCGACTGAGCCGAATGACGAGGAATGTAGAGCAAATAGTCACGGTGCATGTTGGCGACATCGGCCATGCCGCCTTGCCCTGGCAACCGGATCAGGCCGCCGCTCGGCTTGCGCAGCGCGATGGTGTTGACGCGGCCGCGTCGGTCGACCTGCGCTGCGCCAACGATCTCATGCGTCACGGCACCTGCCTGATAGTAGGTCGAATAGGTGTCGTCGCCGCCGGCATGCGTCACCGCCGTCTCGCAATCCAGGCTTTCGATCAGCGACAGGATCATCGGGCTCGGCGCGATGTCGAGATGGCCGCAGCTCATCGTTGCGATGATCATGTCGGGCGCATGCGTTGCCTTGGCCAGCCGGTAAGCAACGTTGGCCAGCGGCGAGACAGCGCCGGCGCTGGCAAAGCTCTCATTGTCGAGTTCGGCGGCGATCCGGGCGGCGATGATCTCGTCGACGGATGCTTTCTCCTCACCATGTGCGAGCGCCGGCATTGCGAGTGCCGTTTTGGCGCGAACCTTCGCGGCCTTTTGCAGCGGCTTCGGCACGCCATCGGAGGGCAGCCGCAGACTGTCCGCCAACGGCGTTTCCCTGGCCGCCAATGCCTGCGACAACGCCTGATAATCGGTGACATAGAATGGCAGGCACGAGGCCGGGTAGGCACCGCCCGGCATAAGCGCTATGGCCGAAACCTGATTGCGGGTCAGCACGCTCTGGCGCCCGTCCTGCCGCAGCGCCCCGACCGGGACGACCTCCTCGACCGTGACCAGCATCTTGCGCGCTGCACCCGCCATCGCGAAGTCCAATGCACGCGGCCCAAGGATCTGCACATTGCCGCTTTCGTCCGCGCGCTGTGCGTGGACAACGAACGTGTCAAGACGCAGCGGCGGGATAAATCCCATATCTGTTCCGGCAATCGGATCGGGCATGGCGCTCGCACCCGGCAAACGCGACAGCATGTCCGACCCCTGGGGAAGCTGGAACGGCATGGACGGCAGATTCTGCTGTGCCGCCCGCAGCGCCTGGATCATGGCCAGTGCCGTCCAATCGCGAACCGGTATCGCGCCGCTTTCGGCGGCGGCACGGAACCTCGGCGGCAGGCCGAAAATATCGAGACTGGAGAAGCAGAGGTCGATTTCCGCCACCGCATCCGCTTCGAGCAGCAGCTCGAGCGGCAACCCGCCCGCCCAGCAAACGTAGTGCAAATTCTTGACGCCCGACTGGGCTACCGCGCGCAGCAATGCGATCGGCAGCCGAGCGAAATGGTGACCGCCGACGCCAAGCGAGTCGCCTTGGCCGACCATCGCGGCCAGCCCTTCGACATCAGTGAAGCGCGGCCGGTTCGACTTGACCAGGGACATTGCGGCACGATCATTCACAGCGCGGACGCCTCGATGCGGTAGCGGGTCACGAACGGCTTTTCGGTTGAGAATTCCAGTGCCGTCGCGATGCCGGATTGGGCGATGGGGTTGTCAGCCAGCGCGGTCGCCGGGCCGAGCCCGAAGGGTGAGCAGATCGGCTCGATGCCGATGGCGACATGACGCCCATTCCAGGGAGCCGCCTTGCGGCCGCGGTTGGAGTACCAGAGCAGAAGGCTCGGAAAATGCTCCGTCTGCCAAGAGAGTTTTACCCGATAGCCGTCCGCGTGGTTGGCGAGCGCAGCCTCGCCATCGAGCCCCTCGATCTGCAGCAATTCCTCGGTGTCGGCGGCCAGAGGCAATCGCGAGGCGTCGACAACACCGCCTGTGCGCGCCGGCACACTGATCAGTTCGAAAAACGTTTTATTCCTGGCAAACAGTGCAGCACCCGGTTCAACATCGTGAGGATAGGTACGGCCTTCATCGAAGCCTCCGAGTTCCAGCGTAGCGGCGCCTGTCTTGAAAGGCAGCTGGAATACTGGATGCAGGCCGATCGGCAAGCGGCAGGCTCGGCGGACGGTGATCTTGAATTCAATGTCGATTGCCGGTGCCGATTGATCGGGCGTAGTCGTCCGTTCGACACGCTCGACAGGACTCCCCTCGGGATAGTCTAGGACCAGCGATAGCGATCCGCTCTCGCTGTCGCGCCAGGTCCAGTCATGGTTGGAGCTGTGGCCGTGGACTTCTTCGTCCAGCCCCGGCGGCCCCATAACCCGCGCCCAAGTCTCGGGCCACCCTTCGGCGGGCACCGAATAGCCGAAGGGCACGCAGGGCCATTCGCCGCGCAGCTTGCGCAGGATGCCCGGCAGCGCAGCCGCCTCCGGCTCGCTCGACCACGGCGCGATGTGTATCGGCGAGACCTGCCGACCGTCCGCCAGCAGAAATGTAACGGGGGCGAGCATCGCGCCAAGCCGCTGGACGGTCAGCGCGCCATGCGCCCAGCCCAGCCCGCGATGGTCGTCGTCGGTGTTCACGACCCGGCCTTCTTCAGCCGCGCAGTGCTCCTGTCGGCGAATTCCTTGACCCGCTGCTGGCCGATCTCGCTGCGATAGAGGTCGCCCAATATGTCGCGCTCCATGGCGAGGCCGTCGACAAGATCGCCCGACACGGCATGCGCCGTCAGTGCCTTCAGGCCCTCGATCGCGGCGGCGGGCTCCGCGGCAATCATCTCAGCCAATTCCAGCGCGCGCGGCATCAGCCGGTCGACATCGACGATCTCATTGACCAGGCCGGCAGCGATGAATTCGGAGGCCGGCACGATCGCACCGGTCATCAGCAGGAAATTGGCGCGGTTGCGGCCGAGCTTGGCGACGCTGCGTTGCGTGCCGCCGCCGCCGGGAACCAGCCCCAGCTTGATCTCCGGCAGACCGAGTTTTGCGAACTGGTTGGCGATCACGATGTCGCAGCACAGCACCAGCTCCATGCCGCCGCCCAAGGCAAAGCCGTTGACCGCCGCGATCACCGGCTTGCGGTTGTTCTCGATCGCCGCGTACATGCGCATGCCGGCAGCCTGGAAGGTGTCGAATTCGGCGGCGGTCTGCGCGGCGTATTCCTTGATGTCGGCGCCGGCCATGAAGCCACGACCTTCGCCGGTCACCACGATCGCCCCTACCCCTGCATCGCCGGACAGCGCCTCAAAGGCGTCGGTGATCTCGCCCTGCATCATCCGGTTCATGGCGTTGAGCTGGTCGGCGCGGCGGAAGGTGACGACCGCGACGCGGCCCAAAGTTTCGACCGTGAGTGTCTGGTAGACGCGCATTGTCAGGCCGCGTCCACGGTCATGTCACCGCACGCCTCCAATGCTGCAATCTCCTCCTTCGAAAGGCCGAACTCGGCCAGGATCTCGCGGCCATGCTGGCCGACCAGTGGCGCCGGCCGTTCGATGGTCGCGGGCGTCTCGCTCATCTTGACCGCAGGCGCCACCACCCGCACCTTGCCGCCGCGCGGATGATCGTAGCTGGTGATCATGCCCATGTGCTTGACCTGCGGGTCTTCGGCCGCACGGCGGATATCCTTCACCTCGGCGCACCAGATGTCGGCTGCCAGCAGCCGCGCCAGCAGATCCTGCGTGGCGAATTTCTTCGTCTCCGCATTGACCTTCTCGAACACCTCGTCGCGCTTGTCGAACAAGGTCTTGAGGTCGTCATAGACGGCAAGCTGCGGCGCCTCCAGCACCTCGTAGAGCGTCTTGAACGGGCTCATGGCGATCGAAATGTAGCCGCCGTCCTTCGCCTCGTAGATGCCGAACGGCGCCTGCATGCCGGGATGGCCGATGCCGGAATTGGGCCGCACGAAATCCTCGCCGAGGTTGAGCACGGCTACATATTCCTGATTGAGATGCGCCAGCAGACCGGCCAGCAGATTGACCTCGATCTTCTGGCCTTTGCCGGTCTTCTCGCGATAATAAAGCGCCGACAGGATGCCGTAGACCATGTTCATGGCGCCGATCTGGTCGGCGAGCCCGGCGCCGGCCGGAACCGGCGCCTGGTCGCCGCGGCCAGTGTTGGCAATGAGCCCGGCAAGCCCCTGGATCAGCATGTCCTGGCCGGGGCGCTCGACATAGGGGCCCTCCTCGCCATAGCCCGAACCCGAGCAGTAGATGATGCGCGGATTGACAGCCTTGAAGTCCTCATAGCCATAGCCGAGCTTGGCCAGCACGCCGGGGCGGAAATTCTGCACCACCACGTCGGCGGTCTTGGCCATCTCCATGAGGATGGCGTGCACCTTGCGGCTCTTCAGGTTGAGCGCGATCGAGCGCTTGTTGCGGTTCCAGGCGAGGAAATTCGGGCTCTCGGAGCCGCCCACCCATTTGGCGAAGAAGGTCATGCCACGGAACATGTCGCCAGCGCCAGTACGCTCGACCTTGATGACGTCGGCGCCCATGTCGCCGAGCAGCTGCGTGGCGAACGGCCCCTGCAGCAAATGGCTGAAATCGAGGATGCGGACGCCTTCGAGGGCCTTGTTCATTTCAAATCTCGTTTCGTGTTTTCAAAGCAGTTCGGGAACATAGCGCGGTGCGGCGGTCAGGCCGCCATCCACACGCAAATCGGTGCCGGTGGTGAAGCCCGCGGCATCGGAGGCGAGATAGACGGCGGCCTCGGCCACTTCGGAAGGTTCGCCGATGCGGCCAAGCGGATGCATCTTGACCCAGGCTTTGGCGAGATTGCCGCCGATCTCCTTGATCAGTCTGTCGTTCATCGGCGTGTTGATGGTGCCCGGCGAGATCGAATTGACGCGGATGTTCACCGGGCCGAACTCGACCGCCATCTGGCGCGTCATCGCCATCACCGCGCCCTTGGCGCCGGCATAGGCGGTCCAGCCGTCGAGGCCGATATGGCCCTGCGCCGAAGCCATATTGATGATCGAGCCCGACTTCTGCGCGATCATGTGCGGCAGCGCGTATTTGCAGCCGCGAAACACGCTGGTCAGGTTGACCGCGATCAGTCGGTTCCATTGCTCGTCGGTCATCTCGTGCACCGGCATGCCGCCAATGGCGATGGCGGCGTTGTTGACCAGGATGTCGAGATGCCCGGTCTTCTTGACGGCGCTGTCGATGAGGCCGGCGATGTCGGGCCCTTGAGAGACGTCGCAATGCACGTAATCGGCCTGACGGCCGGCGGCGCGAAGTGCGCTCGCCAATTCCTCGCCCGCGCCGTCGGCTATGTCGCCTAGGAAAACATGCGCGCCTTCGCGCGCCATCGCTTCAGCGATCGCGTGCCCGATGCCATCGGCAGCTCCGGTGATGACGGCGGTTTTCCCTTCGAGACGAGCCATGTCAGCCTCCATTCGCGCGCCGGCGTTTCGCCTCGTCGAAGGCGACTGCGGCGATGATGATCATGCCGGTGATGACCAACTGCCATTCGGTCGGCAGGCCGAGCCCGCGCAGGCCGTTGGACAGGAACTGCAGGATCAGCACGCCCAGAGCCATGCCGGTCAGGCTGCCGATGCCGCCGGCAAGGCTGACCCCACCGAGCACCGTGGCGGCGACGACCTGGAATTCGAAATTGAGCCCCGCCGTATGCTGCGCCGAGCCGACGCGCGCGGCGAGAATAATGCCCGCAATCGTCGCCAGCAGTGAGCTAATGATGAAGCAGATGAACTTGACGCGCCGCACATCATAGCCAGCCAGCCGCGCCACTTCCTGATTGCCGCCGACGGCATAGATCTGCCGCCCGAACGGCCGATGCTGCATCATGTAGGCGAAGGCGGCGAGCAGGATGATGGCGATGACAGCCGAATAGGGGATGGTGTTGAACAGGCGGCCATCCGACAGAGCGATAAAGCTGTCGAGGCTGGCATCGTCCGGGATGGCGCGCTGGCCGGTATAGAGATAGACACCGCCGCGCATGATAAACATCGTGCCCAAAGTCACGATCAGCGAGTTGATGCCGGCATAAGCGGTGAGATAGCCGTTCACCACGCCGATGATCAGCCCGAACAGCAGCGCGCCACTGATGCCGAGCCACAGCGAGTTGGTGTCGTTCATGATGATGATCAGCGGCAGGGCAATGGTCGCGAGCAGCGAGCCGATCGAGATGTCGACCTCGCCGGAAATGAAGACGATGGCGCAGCCAATGCCGGCGATCAGCGGCAGCGACGCCTGGCCAAGCACATTGGTCAGGTTGCGCACGGAGAAGAAATTCTCGACCGTGAAGGAAAAGAACGCCAGCACCAGGATAAGGCAGACAAGCAGCGTCAGTTCCTGCCGGGCAACGAGCCGCACCAGCATGGATGGCTGGGCCTTTGCGGAAGCCGTGGCTGCAGAGCTCATCGCACGCTTCCTTCGAGGCGGGGCTGATCGCTGGATGTCATCATTTTATTACCATTTTACCCGATCGCCGCATTGAGGATCTTCTCCTGTGTGGCTTCCTCTCGCGACATGATCGCGGTCAGGCGGCCTTCGCACATCACCGCGATCCGGTCCGCAAGACCGAGCAGCTCCGGCATCTCGGACGTCATCATGACCACCGCCAGGCCCTCGCCGGCGAGCCGGTCGATCAGCGCGAAGATTTCCGACTTGGCGCCGACATCGATGCCGCGCGTCGGCTCGTCGACGACGATCACTTTCAGGCCCCGCATCAGCCAACGCGCGATCAGCACTTTCTGCTGATTGCCGCCCGACAGGTTCTTCACCTGCTGGAACAGGCTGGGCGTCTTGATGCGGAAACGGTCGACATAGTCCTGCACCGCTTTGTGTTCCTTCGCCTTGTCGACGAACCCCAGGCGGGCGAAAGCACCGAGCGAGGCCAGGCTGGCATTCTGGTAGACAGGCAGTTCGCCCATCAGCCCTTCGCTCTTGCGGTCCTCAGTGAGCAGGCCGATGCCGAGCTTGACGCCGGTGCGCGTGTCATGCGGCACGAGCCGGCTGCCGTCGACGGTGATCGTGCCCGCAGTGATCGGGTCATAGCCTACGATCGCCTTGGCGAGTTCGGTGCGGCCAGCGCCCATCAATCCAAAGAAGCCGAGCACCTCGCCGGCTCGTGCCTCGAAGGAGACGTCGGTCAGCTTCTTCGCCGTGCTGAGGTTCTCCACCGACAGCGCGACCTTGCTGCCCGCCGCCCCACGCTGGCGGGGAAACAGATTGTCGATGCGCCGGCCGATCATGTCCTGGATCAGCGTGTCGTTGGTGTGCTCGCCGATCGGCCTGGTCGAGATGTGGCGCCCATCACGCAGCACGGTCACCGTGTCGGCGATCTCGAAAACCTCGTCGAGCTTGTGGCTGACATAGACCACCGCGATGCCAAGGCTGGCCAGCCGGCGGATGACTGTGAACAGCAGCGAAACCTCGTTCGGCGTCAGCGAAGATGTCGGTTCGTCCATCACCACGACGCGGGCTTCATGGGCGAGCGCACGGGCGATCTCGACCATCTGCTGCTGGCTGACCGGCAGCGATCCAGTGCGTGCCGCCGGATCGACGTTGAAGCCGATGCGGTGGAATAGCGCAGCTGAATCGGCACGAATCTTCTTCCAGTCGATCGAGCCGGCTCTGCCGGTCGGATAGCCTTCCAGGAAGATGTTCTCGGCAACGGTGAATTCGGAGATCAGCGCGATCTCCTGAAACACGACCTTGATGCCTTCCTTCAAGCTGTCGCGCGGCGACTTGATGTCGACCTCGTGCCCGCGCAGGCGGATGGTGCCGGCATCCTTGCCGTAGACACCAGCCATGATCTTGATCAGCGTCGACTTGCCGGCGCCGTTCTCGCCCATCAAGGCATGGATCTTGCCGGGCTCCAGGCTGAAGTCGACATTGTCGAGCGCCACGACGCCGGGGAAGCGCTTGTCGATGCCGCGCAGTTCGAGCGCCGGCACGCTGGTGTCGATGGCCGCGCCTTCGTCAGGGTGGAGGAAATCAACGGACATTGGCTTTGTTCCGGATGATGTCGAGATAGGTTGCGAGGATGATGACGACGCCCGGCACCACCATCTGCAGGTCCTGGTTCCAGCCGAGAATGATGATGCCGTTGTCGATCACCTTCAGCACCAGTACGCCGAGCAAGGTGCCGAACAGCGATCCACGGCCTCCGAGCAGGCTGGTGCCGCCGAGGATGACGGCAGCAATGACCGTCAGTTCGAAGCCGCGGCCGGCGGTCGGCTGGCCGGCATTCATCAGCGACGACAGGATCATGCCGGCAACGCCGACGCAGAGCCCGGTGAGAACGAAGGCAAACAGCTTGAGGCGCTCGGACCGAAGGCCGGACAGGCGCACCGCCTTTTCATTGGCGCCAACGGCATAGAGATAGCGGCCGAGCGTGGTGAAACGCAGCGTCACATAGGCAACCACGAAGATCAGCGCCGCCAGAATGACGGGGACCGGCACCGCGCCGACGTAGCCGGCGCCGAGATCGGTGAAGCTCGCGAGCTGATTGTGGTTCTGCACCGCCTCGCGCGTGAACAGATACACGCCGCCTTGCAGCATCATCATCGTGCCGATGGTGGCGATCAGCGAGTTGACCCGCAGCCTGGTGACGACCAGCCCATTGAACAGGCCGACCCCGCCGGCAAAGGCAAGGGCCGCCAGCAAGCCGAGCGTGAGGCTATGGGTAGAATTGAGCACCGCCATGCCGATGCAGCCGACGAAGGCGAGTGACGCGCCGACCGACAGATCGACCTCGGCGGTGATGATGAGCATGGTCATGCCCGAGGCAACGATCAGCACCAGCGCGCATTGGCGCAGAATGGCGATGATGTTGGCCTCCGAATAGAATTGCGGCGCCGCGATCGAGATGGCGATGCACAGCACCGCCAGGATGACACCCAGCACAAGCTGGCTGCTGCCCAGCAGCTGTCCGCCGACAAAGCGCTTCGGCGCGGAGGCGTGTGTAAGCTCGCTCATCTCAATCCATTCCGGGCCGCTAGGTTCAGGCGCCCTTCCCGCATTGCGGGAAGGGCAAAGTCAGCCGGCTTTATTTCTTCAGGTCGGCGGAGGTCTTCATGCACTTTGCCGGCGGCTGCAGTGCGTTGACGGCATCCCATTTGATGGTGCGGGTGGTGCCGTCATAGTCGTAGAACTTCTTCCAGTCCTCGCCGTTCATGGGTGCGGTCGGGCTGACGATGTGCTCCGGCACTTCCTCGCTGTTGAACAGTTTCACTGCGGCATCGATTGCGGTAAAGCCTTCCTTTTCCGGGAACATCGCGGCTTCGATGCGGTAAGAGGGCTCGTTCTGCATCGCGTTGATGAAGGCAAGCCCCTCCCCGCCGGTGCCGACGGTCAACAGGCCATCCTGCGACTTGCCGGCCGCTTTCCAGGCCTGTAGGCCGCCCAGCGACGACGAGTCGTTGATGCCGTAGATGATGTTGATGTCGGCGTTCTTGGCGAGTGCCGCCGAAGACACTTCGAGCGCGCGGTCCGGGTTACCGCCGCCGTCAAGGTCGTGGACCATGACCGCGTCAGGGATGACGGTTTTCAGCCCATCCATGAAGCCGTGCGAGCGCAGCACCGTGGCGGAAAGCAGCGGCAGGCCGACATTCATCACCTTGGCAACGCCGCCGAGCTTTTCCTTGGCAAATTTGCCGGCCTCGACGCCGGAGAAATAGCCGGTGTCATAGTCGCAGATAGCGACCATCGTCGTCATGCCCTTGACCGGATTGCCCTCAAGCACCACCGGAATGTTGGCGGCTTTGGCCTGACGCAGCAGCGGCACCACACCTTCTTCATTCACCGGCGTGATGATCAGCACATCGACGCCCTTGGCGATGAAGTCTTCGGCTGCAGCGACCTGCTTGGATATGTCGAGATTGGCGTCCTGTACCTCGACCTCGATGCCGAGTTCCTTCCCGTGAGCCTTCATGCCCTTGATGACGTTCTGGTACCATTCATGGGTGGCGTAATTGGTGACGTAGCCGATGCGCTTGGGCATGTTCTCGGCATGTGCAGCCGCGCCCATGGCCAACGCGGCCGCGGATGCAAACAGGATTGACTTGGACCAGTGCATTTTCTTCTCCCAGGTTTATCGCTTTTGTTAATCGCTGAACGGGTAGTCCCGCCGTTCCGAGTCGGCACGTAACGAAGAGCTGGATTCCCCCCAACCGAGCTCCGCCGATATCTTCTCGGCGGCTGCGCGAGTGCGTTCGAAGACGGTCTGCCGGTCGAACCGTGCGGCCTTCTGCGGCAGCAGCGGGACCGTGAGTGCGGCGATGACGGCGCCGGTGTGATCGCGCACCGGCATGGAGATGTTGGTGCAGGCTTCGACGGCCAACGAGGCACGCATCTCGTAGCCGAGCCTGGCCACCTCGTTCAGCCGTGCCTCGATTTCGGCCCGCGTGCCCTGTCCTTCGCCGGCGGTCACGATGCGATCGACAATGCGGTCGCGCTCGGCCCGGTTCGAATGGGCGAGCAAGACCGCGCCTGAACTGGTTTCGAGGATCGGGAAATGCGACCCCAATGCAACCGAGTAGCGCATCGGCAGCGGTGAATCGATCTGCAGCACCACCAGCGCGTTCTGGCCTTCGCGCACCACGAGGTGGCAACTCTGATCGGCATTGGCGGTCAGTTCGCGCATCACCGGCAGCGCGCATTCGACCACCCGGTTTACCGGCGGGTGCATGTGCGCCAGTTCGAACAGCTTCAGCGACAGGCGGAAGCGGTCCGACTGCGTGCGAAAGATGTAGCCGCGCTTTTCCAGCAGGAGCAGGATGCGGTAGATTTCGTGAATGGAGCGTCCGAGGCCGGCCGCGATCTCGGTCTGGGTCAGTGTTTCAGCGCTGGCGGCCATGAACTCCAGGACGTCGAGCGCCTTGTCTACCGCTGGCACACGATAGCCGTTGCGACCGCTTTCGCTGTCGTCGAGCGTCTCGGCAACATTAGCGGCCATCACGCAATGCTCCATTCCGTTTGCCTGGTTTCGCGGTAGAGGCGATTCACATGGTCGGCGAGTTCGGCCGCCGAAATGTCGCCGGCGATGGCGGCCGCCGCATGCGGCGCGCATTCGCGGAAGAAGGCGATGAAGCCAGGGTGCGTCGGACGCAGATAGGACGAGCTGATCGTCGCAAGCGTCGAGTTGAAGAAATTGCCGCAGAGTTGGTTGACCTCGACATCTTTCCAAGCCGCCAGCGATCCCGGCTGTCCGCCCGACTTTGCATAGTCGCCGCGCTGGTATTCGGGCGAGCACAGGAACACCGCGTAGTCGATCGCGGCCTGCCGGTGTTTCGACTGGGCGCTGACGCCGATGCCGGCACCGCCGAGCAAGGCTCCGGCGAAGTGCGGCGTCGGCACGTCGGCAAAGCGCAGACACGGCCTGTCACTCTTGGAGGCATAGTTCACATAACCGAACGCGAAAGGCACATAGACCACGTCGTCATACGCGATCATATGGTCATAGCAGCGGATCGGGTTCCATTTTGATGAGTTCGGATGCGACAGCGCCGCAAGCTCACGCAATTGAGTGATGGCCTGCTCGATCATCTCCCTGGCAATGAATTGCTCACCGTTCTCCTGTGGGCGGCCAAGCGTCAGAAGCATGCACATGGCATCCGTCGGGACCGAGGGCAGGCCAAGCCACTTGCCGTTCTTGCGGGCACGCTGACCAAGCTCGACCACCTCGTCATGTGTGCGCGGCACCGGCCCGTAACGCTCCAGGAGATCCGGGCGATAGGACGCGACCTGACAAGCGGCATCGATCGGCAACGCCCATTGGCGTCCGTTCTTTGCGTAGGAGCGCCAGGACGCACCGACCGAATCGCGTTCGAAGAAACGGATTTGTTCGGCCGACAGATAGGCGTCGAACGGCACCATCAGCTCATCCTTCACGATGTCGCCGATGAAGGGATGGTCGAACACGACCAGATCGTAAGTGCCGAGCACCGGACCGAGGGTACCCTCGCCGAATTCATAGAGGCTGCGGCGGTCCCATTCGATTTCAAGGCCTGGATTGCCAGCGCAATACGGCGCCACGCTGGCGTCGAGCGGACCCCAGCAACGTCGATGATCCCACGCAAGACCGCGCAGTCTTGTCATTTCAGGCAATTCCTCCCTGGAACCGAGCATGTCCGCCCGGCCCGCAGTCGTAGCAGGTATTTTCACATAGACAAGTAACTTTTACATATGCAAAGGGCAGTTCGCCTCCTGACAGCTTCAAGCCAGCCCGAACCGCTCGACGGCGCGCATGATGCCACGCAGCTCGGCGAGGCCTTTCAGCCGGCCGATCAGCGAATAGCCGGGATTGATCCTGGTCTTGCCGATATCGTCGGCGAGCAGGTGGCCGTGGTCCGGCCGCATCGGAATGCGCCAGTCAGCGCGGCCCTCGTTGCGGCGCCGCGCCTCTTCCTGCATCAGTGCGAGGATGACATGCGCCATGTCGGTGCCACCCTCGAGATGCTCGGCCTCATAGAACGAGCCGTCATCCTCGATGGTGATGTTGCGCAGATGGACGAAATGGATGCGATCGGCGAATTCCTTGACCATGGCGACGATGTCGTTGTCGGCGCGCGTGCCGTAGGAGCCGGTGCAGAACGTCAGGCCGTTGGCCGGGCTGTCGACTGCGTTGAGGATAAAACGCGCATCCTCGGCGGTCGAAACGATGCGCGGCAGGCCATAGAGCGAGAAGGGCGGGTCGTCGGGATGGATGCACATGCGAACCCCCTCCTCTTCGGCCACCGGAATGATCTCGCGCAGGAACCAGGCAAGGTTGGCGCGCAATTCCTTCGGCCCGATCGCATCGTATTCCGCCAGGGCCTCGCGAAAACTGTCCCTGTTGTAGCTGCGCTCGGTCGCCGGCAGGCCGGCGATCAGGTTGCGCTCGATCCTGTCGATCGCCTCGCTGCTCAGTTCCTTCAGCCGCGCTTCCGCCTCGGCGATGCGGGCGGCACTGTACCCGGCCTCGGCATTGCTGCGCTTCAGCACGAACAGGTCGTAGGCCGCGAAATCGACCGCATCGAAACGCAGGGCATAACCGGTGGTCGGCAGCCGATAGGCCAGGTCGGTGCGGGTCCAGTCGACCACGGGCATGAAATTGTAGCAGATCGTGGCGATGCCGGCCTTGGCAAGCGCGCGGATCGTGTCACGATAATAGCCGGCGTAGCGCTCGCGTTCCGGTGCGCCGATCTTGAAGGAATTATGGACCGGGATGCTCTCGACGACCGACCATGTCAGGTCAGCGGCCTCGATGATCCGCTTGCGCTCCAGAATGCTCTCAAGCGGCCAGGCGCGGCCATCATAGATGTCGTGCAAGGCTGATACGATGCCGGTCGCGCCCGCCTGCTTGACATGATCGAGTGTTACCGGGTCGTTCGGTCCATACCAACGCCAGCACTGTTCCATGTAGCCTCCTCAATGTCAGGTGGGCGACCTTATTGTTGGACCACAGACCTGTCAACACGCTGAATTCTTCTTGAATCAACCGATGGCGGGGCCCTTTTCCGACCTTTCTCCCGGGCGCCGATTGATTTCCTAGCCGTTTCAGCCTAGCCTTGGTCCAACAAATATGAAGGAACAACGCCTTGGATCAAGTAGCGACGGACGATGCCGGGGTCAGCAGTTCGGCCGTCGATCAGACTGTGCGGCAGATCCTCGACCTCATTCGAAACCGCGCCATGTCCGTCGGCGACGTGCTGCCCACCGAACGGGAGCTTGGCGAACTGTTCGGCGCCAGCCGCAACACGATACGCGAGGCACTGCGCACCATCCGCACCTATGGCCTGATCGATCCCAAGCCGCGTGTCGGCGCGGTGCTGGCCGACCGCCAGAATATCGCGATCCAGAACTTCTTCGCCGCGCAGATGGATATATCGAAGACCTCTTTCCACGACATCCAGGGGTTTCGCCGCATCATTGAAGTGAGCATCGGCGACCACATCGTTCTCAATGCCAGTGCCGCCGAACTCGACGCCCTGGACGAGGTCAACGGCCTGATCGAAACCAGCAAGGATGTGCAGGAGGCAGCACAGCGCGATTTCGATTTCCACCTGGCGCTGATGAAGCTCGCCGGCAACCGCATGCTGGTGCAGACCTATCAGTTCCTGTCGCCGGTCATCCTGCACATCATGACCGTCGGCAAATCCATCCGGCCGGTGCTGAGCGAAACACGCCACGCCCATGGCGAGATCATCGCGGCTTTGCGGGCGCGAGACCGCATCGCCTACAGCTACCTGATGAGCCGGCATCTCGATTTCGGCCTGCGCTTTGTCCCCGACGACCTCGAAAACGCCCGCACCTCGCCGGCGCTGACGGACCCTTCCAAGGATTTGCATCATGTCTGACTTTGAGAACAAGGTTGCGCTGATCACCGGCACGACCGGCATCGCGCTCGCCACCGCGAAGCGTCTGGCGCAGGGAGGTGCTGCGATCATCGCCTGCGGCATCGACCGCGCAGCCAACGCGGCCATGCAGGAGAGCCTCGCCAGTACCGGAGCGAATACGCTGGTGCAGACGGTTGATGTTTCCGTTTCCGACCAGGTTCGCGACGCGGTCGTAGAGGGCGTCAAGCGGTTTGGCGGCATTGATGTCATCGTCAATTCCGCGGCGGTTCATCCCTACGGGACGGCGACGACGACCGACTGGGAAACCTGGAACCGGGCGATGGCGGTCAATGTCGGCTCGATCTATCTGACCGCCCATTTCGGCATCCCGGAAATGATCAAGCGTGGCGGTGGCGCGATCGTCAACGTCGCTTCGGTGCAGGGCTTCGCCTGCCAGCAGAACGTCGCCGCCTATGCCACGACCAAGGGCGCCATCCACACGCTGACGCGATCGCTGGCGCTCGACTATGCGCCGGCTGGCATCCGGGTCAATTCGGTCAGCCCAGGCTCGATCCGCACGCCGATCCTCGAGAAGGCCGCACGCGGCGACAATGGCAGCGATGCCGATGTCGAAGAGGCTTACCGGCGCTTCGGCGCGGCCCATCCGCTTGGCCGCATCGGGGAACCGGAAGAGGTGGCGGAGCTGATCGCCTTCCTGTGCTCGTCGAAGGCCGGATTCTGCACTGGCGCGGACTACAGAATAGATGGCGGCCTGACCGCCGGCATCGGCGTGAAGTAAAGCCATGAAGATCGGTCTTGGCCTTTACCGGGAGTCGCTGACCCCCGACAATTTTCGCTTCGCCCGTCAGGCAGGCGCCACCCACATCGTTGCCCACCTCACCAACTATTTTCGCGGCCGCGATCCTTCGCTGTCCGCTGGCAGCGAAGCCGAGGGTTGGGGCGATTGCTCCACCGATGAGCTTTGGGATTATGAGGATTTCGTCGGTCTGGTGAAGACCGTGCGCGACAACGGTCTGGAAATCGCCGCGATCGAGAATTTCTCGCCGCGTTTCTGGTCGGACGTGCTGCTCGGCGGTCCTGACAGGGCAAAACAGATCGAAGGGTTGAAGCGCCTTGTTCGCGATGCCGGACGTGCCGGTATTCCCTGTATCGGCTACAACTTCTCGATCGCCGGGGTCTGGGGCTGGTCGCGCGGCCCATTCGCTCGGGGCGAGGCGATGTCGGTGGGGCTCGATCTCGCTGCCATCGATCCCGATATGCCCCTCCCCGATGGCGTGGTCTGGAACATGCGCTACCGTGCCGAGCGGCCCAATGCCGAAACGGTGAAGGTCAGCAGTGATGAGCTTTGGCAGCGGCTCGACGTCTTCCTTCGCGAGATCATACCGGTGGCCGAAGAAGCCCGCGTTGTGATGGCGGCGCACCCCGA
Organism: Mesorhizobium sp. M0293; assembly: GCF_040321735.1. Taxonomy (NCBI): domain Bacteria; kingdom Pseudomonadati; phylum Pseudomonadota; class Alphaproteobacteria; order Hyphomicrobiales; family Phyllobacteriaceae; genus Mesorhizobium; species Mesorhizobium sp. M0293. The sequence goes on along the minus strand of NZ_JAMYSA010000027.1, from coordinate 32,566 downwards.
CGATCCGCCGGCCGAGGCGCTGCGTGGCGCCGCGCGGCTCGTCAACCGGCCGGAGAAATACGATCGGCTGATGGACATCGTAGACTCGCCATCCAATGGGCTTGAGCTCTGCCTCGGCTCGCTGCAGGAGATGCCCGGCACTGATGACATCTACGGACACGTCAGGCGCTTCGCCCGAAGCAAACGCATCGGCTATGTCCACTTCCGCAACGTGCGCGGCAAGGTGCCTAACTATCATGAAACTTTCGTCGATGACGGCGACATCGACATGGCCGAGATCGTCCGCATCCTGCGCGATGAAAACTATGACGGCGTGATGATCCCCGACCATACGCCGGAGATGTCCTGTGACGCGCCTTGGCACGCCGGAAAGGCCTTTGCCTTGGGCTACATGCGTGCGCTGGTCCAGAACGCTGCGGCGCTGGGGCCTTCTCGCACCGCCCAGGCCACCAACATGCCGTACGGCAACGATCTGCACCTCGGCGTCCGAGGTCCTGAATGGAACCCCCTGGCGCGAACCTCACCCTCGCTGGCCCAGTCCGGGATTCCATGAATGCTTATGACGATCCACCGGATGGGATCCGGCGCGCCCGCACGCCACGCGGCTAGTCGATCGCAGGACATGTAGACGCAGCCGAACAACTCCGTCGATGCCACTTCTCCGAGACCACCGCTCTTGGCCACCTCTGTGCCTTGTCATCACTGCTCCCGGAACGCCCGCTGTATCTGATCGGCCAGAGGCTTCACGAGATAGGACAGCATTGTGCGGCTGCCGGTCGAGAAGAACGCTTCGCCGGGCATGCGCGACGCCAAGGTGAGGCCTTTCAGCTTTTCCAGCTCCGTGCGCGGCAAGCTGACGCGAACCGTGTAGAAGCCCGCGCCGCGGCACGGTCTCCCAAACCGGCGACTGGGAAAACATTTACGTCAACTCCGCCGCAGTCCGTATAAATTCAGCCCACAACTTTGTCATCGACGATTGGACGGCTACCCAGCCCTGGGATGGCATCCGTGTCGGCGGCACTGGCTCCTTCGTCATCGAGGATAGCTATGTCGGCTACTCCCGAGACGACGCGGTCGAGGACGATGACGTCATCGGCGGCACGATCAAGGATTCTGACACGCCGCTGCCGTCCAGTTATCCACTTCCGCCCGCCGGTTGGACGGTCCTTCAAGGCTAGGCGGCGCGCGATTACTGGGCCAACGCCAAGGCGGTCTGGCATGCAGCCCATGACGGGACTGACCAGCCACCGCCGACCCCGCCTACCGACCCGGCCACGGGAACTACCGGGAACGACACTTTTTTCGGCACTGGCGCGGCCGATACCTATGATGCTTTGGCTGGCAACGACATACTGTGGGGCCGGGGTGGCAACGACGTGCTCAACGGTGGCGCCGGCAAGGACACCTTCGTGTTTGACACGGCCTTTGGCCCGGGCAATGTCGCTACGCTCCCCGACTTCCACGCAGCGGACGACGCGCTCTATCTCGACAACGCCGTCTTCACCAGCCTCGGCCCCGGTTCCTTGTCCAGCCCGACGCAGGTGAACTCGTCCTATTTCGAGTTGCGCCGCCACCAGCCATAACGATTACCTGCTCTACAACCAGACCACGGGCATTCTGTACTATGACCCCGATGGCTCGAAATCGGCCGCTCAGGTGGAAATCGCCCACCTACAGGCCGGGGCGGTCCTGACCTTCCACGACGTGTACGTCATTTGATCGCCGATGCGATCGCACATGGCACTACGAAGCGCGGGCGCGTCACCGCTGGTGTTCCAGTTGCGACTAACAGCGATCAAAAATAGCGACGGATCGGCGCCTTCATAGCGAGTGTTGCAGCAGCGTTCGGTGGCAAGCAGCGTGACGACGAGAAGGCCCTCGTTCTGACGCGTTGAAGTTTGGATCGCATCGGCCGGCAGCGGGCTTGGCCTCACGGGTCAATTCATCGCCGGTCGAACCAAAGAGGTGATCAAAGCCAGGGAGCAATGAGGCGACCTCACTGACGATGATCTTGATCGAATTGAATTGACGGGCAATCGCGACCACCTGCTGGGGCGTATCCAGGAGCGGTATGAGTTGGGGCTGGGCAGCGACATGCGCCTTCACGCTGGACGTCGGCTAGGAAGTGTGCGCGAACCGCCTGTATGCTACTGCCCGCGCGCAACCATCCAAACAGATACTAACCGGGTGAGTGGACCCATGATCACGCCAGCCCAGGTAGCGGCGCGCTCTCGGCGATCTTTGCATTCTTGACGGATCATATTTTGGACTTCAGAGCAACCAAGTGGCGTCAGTATCCAGCTGTTAAGCTGAGATGATCTTCTCCACATTGAGCTGTTGTCGTCCGCGTAGCCAATCGGCATATTGAGACGATCCGCTTTCCGGATCAGTCGCCGAGTTTTTATCTCTGCAATCTGCTCATAGTATATCAACGTTTCCCAATAATGCCGGTATTCAGCCTTTTCCCGCTGCGCAGGCGTACGAGCATTTGCGAGGTCGATGTCATAGGCGTGATCGAGGTTCCTGATGGTTCGCCGGTACGCCTTAATTTCCAACAACTCTTTGATTTCTAATAATATCGTCATACGACCTCCCCACGCCCTCGTGTCCAAAAAAACGCTACGACCTTATGTGACGTTCAGTCCATTCAACTACTTGGATGAGCTCAGAAGGCAAAAGAACTAGACGGCGAGTAGCATCACGACGATCTGGTTCCGAAAAGCTCCGGCTCGCCAAAAGCCGCCACGAACCAGCGTTTGCAAAGGCAAAGCGGTCTCGCCAGCAAGGCCGATTAAATCAAGAAGGTACCGGCGAAGCGGAAGGCGAAAACAACTTCAAGTAACAGCCGTTGCTGAAAGAGCGCGTTTCTCCCTTACGGGCCAACGACCGAACAATCCTGATATCAGCGCTACACTGGGCACCACCGATAGGATTAATTGCGCATTTTCTAATATGCCTAGTAAAATTGACCGGTGCGGGTGCGTAGCGTAAGCCCGCCGCAGTGGCCGGTGCGGTCCTCACGTCCCCGGAGGGCTGCCCCCCGCATCGGCCATTTCCCTTACGCTCTGGATGGCGGCGAGCGATCGGGGATCGATCTAAAGACTGATGCGCAACGAAGCCCACCTGATGTGGCCAACGGCATAGTCAGCCGCTTGGCAAGAGAGCCTGCGGGATCACCGAGGCACTACCCGGTCGCGCGGTTGAGATCAGAATTGCGCCTGATGTCAGCTCGAAATGTAAGACCGATCAAATCCGGCCGTTTTGATAAGTCCCGCATGGTCATGCAACTCGACCACACCATTGCGGAATGAAGCCAGTCCGTTTTCCCGCAAATCCTTCAACACGCGACTTACATGCACAGCCGAAAGTCCTAACGCGTCGGCCAGCTCGGCCTGGGTCAGCGGGCATTCAAAGCGGTCCGGATAACTCGTTGCCGATCGATGTGCTCGGCAGCCCAGTTCGAGAAGAAAATGAGCCGTGCGCTCTACAGGTCCCCTTCTGCTGACTCCTGCCAGATGTTCCGCAACCCTCGAATATCGACTTGCCTCAGCCAGCACGATAGCCTCGCAAATGGACTGCGGATAGCGCGAAAAACAAGTATGGACAGGACCGGGCAACTCGATTGCGGTCACATCCGAGAGGGCTGTTACCGTCTCGCCCGCTTCTCCAGCAAACTTGATCAAGGCAATTTCGCGAGGAAGCGCTAGATCGACAATGAGACGCGATCCGTTGCGCAACGTCTTGGCGAATGCCGCCCACCCGCCAGTCATAACCAGGATCAAGGATCTGGCCTGATGCGCACCTGCAATCGTCGTGTTCGCCGGATAGCGGCGGCGCACAGCCCCCGGCAGTACAGAGACCCCCCTTTCCCAACTCGCATCAGCAAGCGTAGGTCCCCTCGCCAATCCAAGCGCCTGCTTTGATAAGTTCATTTGTTCTGAATAACCCCAGCCATGATCGTCCCGCCGATCACATCGAGCTGGAAACCAACAACTACATAAAAAGTTCCATCTATCATTTCATCCGAATGTCATTGCAGTATACCACCTTTGGGTATAGCCTTACCACCTTGCGGGTGATATTCGGCAAAGACGGCGCGGCGCACTGCGCGCCATCGACGGAATGCGACGATCCTTGTGAGGTCGGCAGTGACTGTCTGGCCATCGGCAAGGATTTTTGGAGAGGCCGGCAGGATCTCGTTTGTATTGCGTGCGCGGCATACCGGATCGTGATGAAAGTCGGATCAGCCTGCCGGTCAACCGCACGAAGCTCTTACAATCCACCTATCGGATCAGTTTCGGCAAGTTGCCGTGGGTCTGCCGCGCAGCCGATGGCATCATTCTACTCGATCGGTGTCCACGAGTCGCCGTCCTCGGTGGCGAAGTATGAGCCGGCCACGGTCACCCAAGGCAGTCCGGTGATTGGAGCGGGCAGCGTCCGCTCCACGTCAAGTCGCCTTCGTTTCGTTTTCGAGCGCTCAGGCCACATCTGCGCCCACCATCATGGGACGGAATTCCTGCGCCACGAATAGGCGATTTGCTTGGGGTGGTAGGAGATACTCAATAAGGCCAACTTGGTAAACCGTTTTGGGGTAGGCCTCCAAGTATTCATGCGTATATTCCCGCCTTTTTGTGAAGTGTCCCGGTTCAGGCCCGTCTGTTACCCTGAAAGCTTGTCGCTGCTTGCAAGGCGGCGCCGGCTCCGCGTTGGAAAGACTGACAGCCCGTGGAAACACAAAGTCGAATTGACCGACAGGTTTGCTGGGATTGGCTGGGCGAAGGGTGGGAAAGTGGCATATTTCGAGAGTTCCACTTCCGCGATCAGAGGGCTTACCCAGCGGCGGGAGACCAGCCTCGAGGCTAATCTCAATTTGCGAGAAGTTCTCAGATTTTACGGACGCCGCTGGAAACTGATTGCGGTGGTAGCAGCCGCTTTGACCATAGCCGCGGTTGCCGTCGCAACGAATATTTCATCAGCCTTCACCAGCACGGCGAAACTCCTGCTCGAACAGCCAAGCGCGAGTCCGATTTCAACGGATTCGCCGGCGAGCGCGTCGGCGTCCGATTCTTCGTTTATAGACAGCCAGGTGTCTGTTCTCACCTCCAGCACGCTACTGGAACGTGTCGTCCGCGACGCCAATCTGTTGGACGATCCCGAATTCATTAGTGATGAGGAGCCGTCGCTCACGGACAATATCCCGGCGAGGATCGCTGATTGGTTGAAAGTGTTTGGGACGACCGAGCCTATCGAGCACCATCCAGTCACGGCCCTTCCCGACTTGTCATCGCGAGCCGTGAGCCGATTGCAGGACATGCTCGAGGTATGGCGAGAGGGCCGTTCTTATGTGATCGACATCGCGGTAACCTCAGGCGATCCCGAAAAGGCAGCCTTGATTGCCAATGCCGTAGCCGAGGGCTATGCCGAAGATCAGCTTCAGGTTCGCTATCACCATGCCGGACGAGCGTCGAAATGGCTCACTGAGCGGATCGCTGCTCTGCAGACGCAGCTCAAGAACGCTGAAGATGCGGTCGAGGAATTCAAGACCAAAAACAACCTTGTTTCGACCAGAGCCGGCACGTTGACGGAACAACAGCTATCGGAATTGAACCTGCAACTCATTGGCTCGCGCACTGAACTCGCAGAGAGGCGTGCTCAGTTCGAGCAGGCTCAAAAGCTCCTCGCCTCCGGTGGCGATCTCGAATCAATCCCGCAGGTGCTAGGCTCAGAGGTCATCAAAGCCTTGCGCACGCAACACGCCGAAGTGACACGCCGGGAAGCGGACCTAGTGTCGCACTATGGCGCACGCCATCCCGAGGTCAGCAAGGTCCAGGCAGAGCGACGTGATGTGGAATTCCAAATCTCTAGCGAGGTCAAACGCATCGTCGGTAACTTGGCGAACGAGTTAGAGGTGGCGGAGACGCGCGAAGCTGCACTGGCCTACTCGCTCGGACAGGCGACCGGCCAGACCGCGGCAGACAATCAAATTGCCATCCAGGTGCGCGAACTGGAGCGGATCGCTAATGCCAACAAGGCCCTTTACGAAGCGTTCCTGTCGCGTGCCAAGATGGCCGACGAAGAAAAGACCTTTAGCGACAGCGGCGTCCGGATTATATCCGTGGCCTCGGTTTCCGAAACGCCGAGTTATCCTCCGAAAAAGATCATTATTCTCTTTGGCTTAATCGTCGGTCTCGGCCTGGGCACCGGTGGCGCGCTTGCGCGCGAGCTCCTTAATGCCGGATTCGCCACGACGGGCCAAGCGGAAAAAGATTTGGGGCTGCCGATCCTGGCTTCTGTCCCGAAGCTCAGCGAGCCGAAGCTGCCAGCGATCCGCGGCCAACAATCCGCACAGCCGGCGCTGTTCAGGCTGGAACCGAGATCCGGGTACAGCGAAGCTATCCGAAGCTTGCGTCACGCATTGCTCGACGATGTCGACCAAGGTCGCGCCCCGGTCATTCAGATCACCTCCGCCGTTGCCGGTGAAGGCAAGACAACCACCGCCATCAACCTCGCGATCTCGGCAGCTTCCGCAGGATATCGAGTGCTCATTGTCGATGCGGATCTGCGGCGCAGCGGCTTGACGAAACATTTTGGCATGTCCGATTTGCCCGGTCTCGTCGACCTGGTCACTGACCTGCGGCGTCTGCCGAGCATGGTCCGTTTTGACGATCACACGGCCACTTATGTGCTGCCTGCAGGCAAAGGAACGCTCAATCCGTCCGATCTCCTAGGATCGAGCCGCATGGCGCGCTTTCTCGGCGCCGCCCGTAGATCATTCGATATGGTGATCGTGGACTCGCCGCCAATCTGCCTGATGGCCGATGCGCCTGTGCTGGCAAAGCATGCGGACCTCGTCGCTCTTGTCGTGAAGTGGAACAGCACCCCCAGAGAAGCCGTGGCAGACGCGCTGCGCCGATTGAATGGCACGAAGGTGGCCGGAATCGCAATGACGATGATCAATGAAAAACAGGCTGCGAGCTATGGCGACTCCTATGGTCCGTATGTCGCGATGTGACCGCCGGTGTAGCGGCGTCTACGTCCTGCCTCCAATGAATATGGGTGTGTCATGCTTACCAGTCATCAGCTTTCATATGAGTCGATAGAAGTCGGGAATACGGAAGGGCAAGCTGCTCGCTGGTACGCCGTCCACACGCAGCCGCATGCGGAAGAAAACGCGTTGCGTCATCTGGAACGGCAGGGCTTCAGGGCTTTCTTGCCGCGCCGGATCCGCACCATTCGGCATGCACGGCGCGTGACGGTGGCCAAAGAAGCCTATTTTCCGAGTTACCTCTTCATCGCTCTCCGGCTTGAGCGCGATCGCTGGCGCTGCATCAACTCGACGGTCGGCGTGGAACAGCTGTTGTCGGCATGCGACCGACCTTTGCCATTCCGAATAGGGCTTGTGGAAGCAGTGATGGCAGCTACCGGTCCCGACGGCATCCTGCGGCCAAGGGAGATTTTGAGGCCGGGCCAGACGGTGCGCGTTTCAGATGGAGCCTTCGCCGAGCAGATTGGAATGCTGGATAGCGTAAAGAGCTCAGGAGCAATCCAAATACTTCTTACCATGATGGAACGGAAAGTCTCTGTTCAGTTGTCGAGAGAAATTATCAGAGTAATTTCTTGACAACCGTTGGATCGTAAACTAAACTTTAGTTCGTTGTGGCAGATTTAAATTTCACCGCAACTGCGGCAGCTTGAGATATTTCGCTTGTTGGTTCGGTTATTGCCGAAGGCATCTGAATACTAACAACGCAACCGGGCCCCAACTGCTCCGAATCAACTCATCGATCTTCAATGCCGTTTAGCCACCAAAAAGGATGGTGCGAAATGCGCGTGATCCACATTGCTCAGTCAATTGCGGGAGGCGTGGGCACCTATCTCGACGAGATTGCAGCTTGCCAGCTAAAATCGGAGGGCACAGAGGACATCTTCTTCGTAGTGCCAGAAGGCAGTGCCGAGTATCTGCCATTTGTCAGCCCGAAGCAGACGATCACCTTTCCGAGCCTTGGACGCACACCTCTGGGTCTCCTGGTTTTCGGCGCAGTCGCGCTGAAGGCAATCAAAACCCTCGATCCGGCGATCGTGCATCTCCATTCCAGTTTCGCTGGAGCGGTGGTCAGACCGATGCTCGCGTTGCGGCCAGCCAGACCACGAATCGTTTATTGTCCCCACGGCTGGGCCTTCGGAATGGAGGTCGGCGCCGTCAAGAAGCAGTTCTATTGTCTGTGCGAACGAATTCTGGCCGCATTGACTGACGTAATCATCGTCAATTCCGACGCCGAGCATACGCTCGGCCAACGGTATCACATACCGGCATCCAAGATGCGAACGATAAAGAATGGAATTGCCCCGGGTTACGGGGCAAAGCCCAAGGTCTGGCCCCGGGATGAGGGCTGTCTCGACCTAATCTTTATCGGCCGCCACGACAGGCAGAAAGGACTGGATATCCTGCTCAGGGAAATCGGGCACGCGGGCTGCGAAAACATACGGTTGCACGTCGTGGGCAAACCGGTTCTCGGGGGTTCCCTGCCCGTCCCTCAAATACCGAAGAACGTCAAGTTCTATGGTTGGCTCTCCCGCGCCGACATTTTTGAGATGCTGCCGCGCATGGACGCGCTCGTGATGCCGTCCCGCTGGGAGGCCTTCGGCCTTACAGCCATCGAAGCGATGCGCAGCGGCATTCCTGTCATCGCCAGCAACCGCGGTGCATTGCCGGAAGTCGTGCGCCACGGGCTCGATGGCCTGATCGTCGATATCAACCGGCCAGGCGAGCTGGGTCGCGTCCTAGCCGGTCTAGACCGAGCCGAATTGAAGAAGTTCGGCAAAGTCGCGCGAGCGCGATTCCGTGCCGAATTCACCTCCGATCGGATGAATCATCTTATCGAAACGCTGTATCGGTGGGTACTTGCCACCAGCCGCCAGCCCGTTGCGGCCGCGGCCATTCCCGCCCGACGGTCTGCCCTCCGTCGCCGGGGCACGTTTCCGAGGGAACGGGCGTAGGAACCGTCCCATGCTTCCCAACTGTATCATTGTCGGCGCTCCAAAGGCGGGCACGAGTTCCCTGTTCCGCTGGCTGACTGATCACCCCGAGGTCGCGGGTTCGACGGAGAAGGAGACCTACTATTTCGTCGATCCGGGCACGCACATGTACCTCAAGCAGCGAAACTGGGCGGAAAGCGGTCTTGCTGGCTACGAAATGCTCTTCGAACATTGCGACCCATCCGCGCGCGTGATCGTCGAGTCCACACCTAGCTACATGTACTCGCAGACTGCCCTTCGCGAGCTGCCGCGCTTGCCCTCCCAGCCGCAATTCATCTTCATTCTGCGCGAGCCGGTGGCGCAACTGAAGTCGCTTTATGGATATTTCCGGGAGAACTGGGACTGGATTCCGGGTGCCATGTCATTCCGGGACTTCGTGGCAGCCGCTGATCTTGGTACATGCACTTTCAAGGGCAATGAGCTTGCAAGGCAGGCGCTAACGAATGCAAGTTATCTGGAGCATCTGCGACGTTGGCGCGCCGGCTGCGGTCGCGAGCGGATGCATGTCTACCTGTTTGAGAACATGGTTCGCGATAAGCGCGCATTCATGGAATCACTCGCGCAGGTGTTAGGCATATCGACGGAATTTTACCGAGAATACGGCTTTCCGACCGAAAACGGCTCTTACGTCGTAAGAAGCCGCTGGGTCCAGCAGGTCAATATCCGGGTGCGATCGCTTATTCCGAGGGGCGCCGGCTACGAGACTCTGCGACGGTTCTATCGTGCCATGAACACCAGGCCAGTGCGAAATTCGCAGATGTGGGACTCCGAAACCGAGCAGATACTGTCGCGGCGATACGTGGACATGATCCACGAACTCGAGCGCGAGTTCGGGCTCAACGCGAGTGCGTGGCGACATGCGATCGCGGCGAGATTGAATGTTGGCCATGACTTCACTGCCCGCGCTGTTTCCGCGACCCAGGCCGACCTAGGTACATTCCAATGACGGTCCTATCGGTGAGCCAACTCAGCAGACAAAGCATAGGACAGTTGGCCGTGGTACTGGCCCGCAGCGCAATTTCGCTTCTCAACCGGCACCTTCCGAAGCAAGCAAAGGCAGTCATTACCGGGTTTCCCGACCTGGAAGACAGCACCATCGAGATTGCGCGTCAGCTCGCTCTCCGGCAGAGCGTCTCGGTGGTGGTCCTCACGGAAGGCGAAGTGCCGCCATCAATCCGCAGGCAGGAGCCGAACATCGATTGGTGCAGCAGGAAGAGCGTGAGAGGCTTCTTCCACTATCTGACGGCTCGGTATATCTTCTTCACGCATGGCCTTTATCTGAGCCCAAAACCCCCGCGCTCACAAATTTGCATCAACGTCTGGCACGGCATGCCGATCAAGCGCATCGGCTACCTCATTGGCAGAACGCCCCCGCCCTCGACCTTCGGGATCGCTACCTCTGACATGTTCAGGGAACTGGTCGCCAAGTGTTTCGGAGTGCCGGCTGCCGAAATCCTGACGACTGGCATTCCCCGGAATGACGTGATGGTTAGAGCAGCACGCCGGGCGAATGCGATCAAGACACAGCTCGGAATTGGCGGCAAGGACACCAAGCCCCGCCTGATCATGTGGCTTCCCACCTTCCGTCAAGCCGTCAGGGGGATCGTAAGGACTGATGGCGTGGCGCATTCGAGCATCTTCGGGATGAGCGACATGGATACTGCTGAATTCTGTGCCTTCCTAGAGGAGCAGAACTGCATTTGCATCCTCAAGGTGCACCCCATGGCGCCCGACTTTCCGGACCAAATCCGATCGGATCGCCTAAGAATCTGGCGAGAGCCGGATTTGCGCGAGCGAGGCGTCAGTCTCTATGAGATGTTGGGGGCGGCAGATCTTCTGATCACGGACGCCTCGTCCGTCTATGTCGATTACCTCATTCTCGACAAGCCGGTGATCCTCGCCTTTCCCGATCTTGAAGAGTATCGGCGGTCGCGCGGCTTCGCCCTCGAACCGGTGGAGGATTTCTTCGCAGGACCTGTCGTGTCCGACTACCAGCAGCTGAAATCCGCCATCGCCGAGACTTTCGAAGCGGATCGCTACGCGTTGCCCCGGTCCTCGGTGGTGGCCTGCTTTCACAAGCACCGGGACGATCGGGCAACGACACGGCTTCTTGACGCCGTATTGCCGCAACAGCCGGCACATCACTGAAACACAGCTGCGCCGCCATGTGGCGCATCCAACTGAACGGCGACCGCCAGGCTGCATGGAACGGCCCCGGTTGCAATGAACAGAACGGCAGGAGGGCGAAGTGAGAACCGTGTTCGTTTCGGGCGTGTTCGATCTGTTTCATCGTGGACATGTCGAACTGCTCAACCGGGCGGCCAAATTCGGGGACCGGCTCGTAGTAGGCGTGAACAGCGACGAGATGGTCGAGAGGTACAAACGGCGGCCGGTGTTTGGTGAGGCGGACAGGCTGGCCATCGTCAGATCGATGCGCTGGGTGACGGATGCCGTCATCTATGGCGAGTTCGACCTGAAGCCAATGGTCGAAAGGTTCAGGCCATCGGTCATGGTCCACGGTGACGATTGGCCTCGAGAATCGTACCTCAATCAGATCAGGATGACGGAACAGGACCTGGAACTCTACGGCGTCGAACTGGTCTTCTTGCCCTACTGGCGAGGCACAAGTACGACGTCCATCGTCGAGCAACTTAACGGTTCGCGTAGCGTCAACGGCGCGCTGCCTGAAGTGCCGTTGAACGGTGCTTCTGCCGCGGACTTTGCCATCTGATCTAGGAAGCCATCCTGCCTCGCGGAGCAGCTTTGGTGGAAAACGTTATGCCACCGAAAAAAGCGGCCATACAGGTTGCCGGTCCCGGAACCCAGTTCCTGCTAGCCAGCGTCGCGTCGCTCCTTAATGAGAGAGACGGAAACAGCCTTCGGGCATCCACATGCATAAAGAAAAACATATCGCCATCGGACGGAACAGGGACGAGCTGGGCCTTGCCTACAACCTGTCTTATTCGGTCGCAGGCCAGCTCTGGTATGTCCTGACGCAGATGTGCGTTCTTTCGGCCCTCGCCCGCTTCAAGGGACCGGAAGCGGTTGGTGAATTCGGGCTTGCCATGGCTATCACTACACCGGTGTTCATGCTGGCGAACATGGGCATCCGAACCGGCCAGGCAACCGATGTCCATGGCTTCTTTTCCTTTTCGGAATATGCTGGCCTAGTGCTACTCACCGCGGCCATCGCGGCATTGACATCGATCGGTATAGGCTACGCACTTTCGGCGTCTCATATTACCTTCCTGATTGTGCTGATCTTCTCGATCACCAAAGCATTCGAGGCCATAAGCAACCTTTCATACGGTGCGTTCCAGCAGGCCGGCCGAATGGACAAGGTCGCGCGTTCTCTCGCCATCCGGGGCCTGCTCACGGTCAGTGCTTTTGTCGCTCTGCTCTCGCTGGGTGGGGAGACCGGCGTGGCATTCCTTGCCCAGTTGACGGTATGGGCGGCGTTATCGTTGGCCTACGACTATCCTCGCGCATGCCGGATAGCCACCGGCCTGTGGTGCTGGCCCTCCTGGCAATGGGAGCGGCTACTCCGGCTCGCACGGGAAATTGGTCCAATCGGTGTTGGCCATTTCATGAACTCCCTGCTGGTCAGCATGCCACGGATGGCTGTGGAGCGGTGGCTTGGGCTGGAAGCCTTGGGGCTGCTCACTGTGGTGACGTACTTCCAGCAAGCCGGAACTCTCGTCGTCAACGCTGCCTCGCAGCCGCTGGTGAACTACTTCGCCAGGCTCAAGCGGGACGGTGAAACCAAGGCGATCAGAACCACGTTGCTTGCCCTTTTCGGCGCGGCGGTCCTGGTATCGGCAGGCAGCATTGCCGTGACCTACTTCGCGGGCGAGCAGATCCTTGCGATTCTCTTCGGGGTGGAATTCACACGGGCAAACGATCTCCTGATGCTGATTGCCCTTGCGATCAGCGTGAAGGTCTTCGCGATGCTGCCGCAGAGCCTGATGCATTCGGACCGCCGGTTCAAGGCCTACTTCAGGTATCAGGCCGCCTCGCTTGCGCTATGCATTGTCCTGCTCGCGATCCTCGTTCCCCTTTGGGGATTGCTTGGAGCCGGCAGTGCAATACTGGCCACGGCTGTCTTCCGGATGTGCGTCCTGACCGTCGCCGTCGCGATTTGGCCACGGAACAGCACATCCAAGGTCGCCAGCCCCGCCGCGCCGAGAGCGGCTTGAGCGAAAGTCGACAGCCATGACACACTCGACTGTGAAAAGCGTGGTGATCGCAAACGACCACGCCTTTGTTAACGGCGGGCAGGCCAAGATCGCGCTGGAATCCGCGCTGAACCTCAAGCGCCAGGGGCTCGACGTATCCTTTGTCGCGGGCCAAGGTCCGGCCGACCCTCGGCTTGATGAAGCGGGTATCGAATGCACGATCACCGGCTCACACGATATTCTCTCAGATCCTGACCGTCTCCATGCCGCTACCTGCGGGCTGTGGAATCCGGCTGCGGCGCGCGCATTGGCAAGGGCGATAGATGCACGTGATCCTGTCACCACGATCGTCCACGTGCATGGTTGGTCAAAGGCCCTGTCGCCGAGCATCGGTCCGGTGGTGGTCAAAGCCAAGACGCCGCACGTCTTCACGCTCCATGAATACTTCCTGGCTTGCCCTAACGGCGGCTTCTACAACTATCAAACCGGCACGATCTGCCAAAAACGGGCGCTCGGCGCCAAATGCCTGACGACGCAGTGCGATCCGCGCCACGCGGGCCATAAGGCCTGGCGCGTTGCGCGGCAAGTAGTAGTGCAGACGCTCGGCCTCATGCCGAGAGGATTGAGGGACGTCATCTATCTCACCGCCAGGCAGCTTTCCCTGATGCGCCCATATTTCCCGGCTGATGCACGATGGCACTATCTTCCCAACCCGGTCGAAATCCGGAGCGACGAGCGGGTGACTGCGGAAGATAATGAGACTTTCCTCTTCATTGGTCGTCTCTCGCCAGAAAAGGGCGCAGACATTGCCGCCGCCGCCGCACGCATCGCCGGCGTGAAGATTGCTTTCGCGGGCGACGGCGAAGCACGGGACGCGGTTACGCGCGCCAATCCGGATGCGGTTATGTTGGGCTGGCTGAACTCAGACCAGTTGGTCTCGTGGATGCGCAAGGCACGCTGCGTTGTCTTTCCAAGCCGCTGGTACGAAACCTACGGACTGGTCGTCGCCGAGGCGTTGCGGCTTGGTCTTCCCGTCCTTGTCTCGCGCAGCAGCGTCGCGGCGGAACTCGTACGCCACGGTGAGAGCGGATTTCATGTGGAGGCGGGCAATGTGGAGCAATGGGCCGCCTTCATGGGCCAGCTTCGGCATGACGCAACGGCGAGAATGCTCAGTCATGTCGCTTACGCGGCCGGAGCGAAAATACCCGGCTATAATGACTACACCGATGAGCTTTTGGCCATCTATGACCGCATAAGCGCCGACAGAAAGAGTTTCAGGTGAGCGTTCTGAAAGCCTTTCATCCGGCGGGGCTGCTGATCGCGCTGATGTCGGTTCAGTGGGCGCCAATATTGAAAACCGCAGGATTTTCAGTCCAGGTTGCCTACCTCGGCATCATCTTGCTGATCATGTTAACCTTGGCCAGTGCCGGAATGCGTCGTGGCTTCGTGGCGGTGCTGCGCAGGAATGCGTCTTGGCTGGTTCCCTATGGCGTTTATCTGCTCCTGCTGACGCTGGCGCTGTACGGTTCACCTGGCCAGAACATGGCTCCACGCCAAATCTTCTACCTAACGGGCGCTCTATGTCTGTCGGCATTTATCGTCCAGGCGCGTGATCCTGGCCGCACCCTTCGCACCGGCGCCGGTATCGGCATTTCTCTCTTCATTCTAGTGATCGAAATCATCGCGAGGGATGTGGGCTTGAGCTGGTTTGTCGCTTTGCAACATTTTCTCACGACGGGCGATTTCGATTTCATTGTCTATGGTTTCTTCCGCGCCGTCTTCAACGCATATAGCGACGGCGAAGAACTGGCTGTGGCGGCCGCCTTAAAGAACGGGGTGGCAGTGAGCATTTTCGTGATGAGCCTGATCTTTCGGATTGGCTATGGCCGGCGCGGCACCGACTGGAGAGGAGTCGGCCTGACATTACTCGCCTTGTTCCTGATCCTCATGCTGAATACGCGATCGGTGCTCATCGTTGCTGGCGTGTCGATGCTGCTGGCGAGCCTGTTGCGAAGCGCCACTCGTTACGACGAGAGCACGGCTGCCCTCGTCATGAAGATGGCTCTTGCCATTATTCTTGTGCTTGGAACTGTGTTGATCTTCCTGACGGACAATCCGGTGGTCGGCATGATATCCGACCGGTTCGCATTCGAAGACGCATCAACGGAAAACCGCGTCGCCCAATACGGTTGGGCGCTTCAGATGATCGAACACAACCTGCTGCTGGGAAACGGTTACACCGAACATGACGGGCGTCTCATTCACAACCTGTTTCTCAGTGCCTGGGTGCAGGCTGGTTTAGTTGCTTTCTTCCTCGTGGCGAGCTTTTACCTGGCCGTGGCGGGTATCTGGGTGGCTTTCATCTTCAAGGTCACGTGCAACCCGCAGCGCTGGGTGCTCCCGCTGCCCTTCGAATGGGTGGCCATGTTGCCCATCCTGCCCCTGTTCCGGGTTTGGCTCTCCGGCGATGCGGGACATCTGTTCCTTGGCGAGTGGGTAGCGCTGGCAACATTCTTCGGCTGCATCCTGCGAAATGATCTGGCGATGCGTGAAATAGCGGGCATGCGCGGCCACGCCAATCGTGTACCCGTGTCGTTTCGGGCATCCCTAAGAGCTGGTCAGCTGATGCCGTCCACGTCCCCGGCAATCGGGCGCTTGGAACATGATGCGCACGGGTAGGACATTGCTTGCAAGCCGGCGTGCCTTCCTGGCTATGACGAGCGCCGGGATCGGCGCGCTTTCGGTTGCTTCGCCCGCTGCATCCGGTGGCGCGGACCAGGAGATGTCCATAACACCTGAGATGTTTGGAGCGCGCCCGGACGATCGATCGTTCGACAGCGCGGATGCAATCGCGGCAGCCTTTGCCTTAGGCAAAACCGTTCGCTTCGGCCAAGGCACCTATTATGTCGGACGGTCGGTTTCTCCAGGGCGGGAACATGCACGGGCTCATTTCGACGGCACGACTATTCGGGTTATCAAAGGCGCGGCATACGCGGCTTTCACGGAATGCCTAGGATGGGACGGCAAGCCGCTACTCGGCCGCAATCGCCAGGGCAATCTTCCAGCGATTGGCACCGCTGTCCGTGTGCTGTTCGACCTGACCGGAACTCGCTATTCGCACTATAGTGGGCAACTCGAACTCAGGGGCGAGTCCTCCTTCGATGGACTTGCGCTGCTTGCGTCATCCAACCACCTGCTCATCTCGGGTGCAAAGGCAGGCGGCGGTGGATCGGTTTGGGACTGCAATCTGACCCTATCGTTCGGCACCTATGGCATGTTCGGCACACCCCGCTTCGATGCCCCGACGAACGAATTTTATCCTGACCCGTTCACCGGCACCGCCTTCGCGAGAGTATGGATCCACAGCTGCCCCATCCCGCTGCTCGCAGGACAGAATACTTTCGACGACAGCTTCATCAACGTTCTCCAGCTTGCCCTGCGTGACGGCGCGCGGAGTTTCGTTAATGGTACTGCGGTCAATGCGGGTACCGTGTTCATGCGCTGCAACGGGACCGCCCAGACCGCTGTTGCCTTCGACGTCCAGGAGGCGACGCTTACCGCCAACACGTTGTATGCAGAGAATTCGCTGGATGTGCCCATCATCCTACGCGAAGGAGCCTGGATCGAGGGGGTGCTGCGTCATGGCGCCGGGTCCAAGAGCAATTTCGCCAGGCAGGCGATGGTCTATACGGACGCGGCGACCGCCGGCGGAGTCGTCACGGCGCATGAGCGCTGCCAGGACAACCCGCATATGCAAGCCTTGATAAAGCTTGGCGCCAGACGGGCCGAAGACGCCAGAACGTTTGTCGTCCATCAACCCTACCCTGAGCACCGGAAGGCGGCATTTGCATACGACGATCAATCGGCTGTCGTGGGGCAAACTCGCGACTCGCTGATATGCCACGCGCCAGGCGGGATTGTCCGCTACCGGCGCCATAAGGGCACGCTTCTGAAATACCAGCGTTGCGCTGGCGGCAGCCCCTATCAGCAGTTGGTGGACGCGGACAGAAACCTTCCTCTTCCGAGCTTTGAAGCCTCTTACGGCACGATTGCGATTTCTACGACATCCTCCGACGCTCAGACACTATTCGTTGATTGCGCGGATACCCGGGAGAATGGCTTTCCCGTGGTTTACACCGATTTCCGCATCGATGCTCGTGAGCCGCACCGGCTGATGCTTGCAGCACCCGCGCAATCGGATCTCGGGCGGCAGATAACCGTCTCTGCCCGAAACGCCGCGGTCACCCTCGCCCACGATGCCAACTGCCGCTTGCTCGGCAGAGCCGACCAGATTCTTACACGCGACGGCAACGAACGCGTTCTGCTGCAGTGCACCGAATATTGGACAGGTGCCGAACATCGGTCTGGTTGGGTCCAGATCGGCGCATAACCGAAATTCCAGAGGCGAAGCATGAAACTGCTACGGTTCATCTCGAAGGACATCATCAACTCGCTTGGCTACGAAGTGCGCCGCGTGCCTCGCGCGGCCGAGGTGTCTTCGACCGTGAGGTCCGGTATCGATCCGGTCACATTTCAATACATGCCCCGCGTCAGAGGCTCGGCTGTAATCGAGATACGGCTGCAGGATACCAGGGGGCTGAACTGCCTGGGGCTACCATTCCGTCCCGCATGCCACCCCTTTGTGCGTACCGCGCTGGCAGCGAAAACAGGCTTGGAAGCGACGTCCAAGGTTCGCAGCATCCTGGAAGAGTTCTATGGATCCGTCCAGCCGGCCACCGCCCGCGAGGCGGTGGATGTCACTCTGGGCGATGCACCTGGATTGCAAGGCGTTCCCGCCGCGGGATGGGTGTATCCTTGGGCGGACAAGTCGGTCGAGGAAACGTTGCGCGGCAGACAAACCGCAATGGGGCTTGATGCCCTTCAATACGGCAAGATGTTATCTTTCTCCGAAGGGCTGACTGCGTTCGGCCCAGTAGGTGCGAAGAAGCTGAACCTCGAGGTGGAACGCATTCAGCGCTTAATAGCCTCGATTGCCACGAACGGCTTTGATTTGTTCAACAGAAGGAATCCCTTGAAGGTGATCGGACTGCGCAGGGGCGACAACTACAGGTGGATCGTCCTTGCGGGGCATCATCGGTTTGCAGCTTGTGCGGCTTTCTCCATCGCAGCCGTCCCGGCAATGGTCGTGGACATCGTGCGCTATGAGGATTGCAGTTACTGGCCTCAGGTTGTTTCCGGAATCTACACGGTTTCGGGTGCGCGCGCCGTTTTCGATCGGTTGTTCGAGGGCGTGCCGGCCCGCGTCTGCAACGGCTGGCTCCAAAGGAAAACGGCGCAGCACGTAAACGGGACCCCTTTCCCAACCGCCGCGCTTCACTGAACTCGGTCGTCTCGCAAACGATATCCTGAAGAGCGGCCGGCTGGAATGCCCGCGCGGCGCAGTCGTCAAACAAGAGGTCGAGGACCATGGAACTGCAGTTCG
This sequence comes from Mesorhizobium sp. M0293, assembly GCF_040321735.1. Lineage (NCBI taxonomy): Bacteria > Pseudomonadati > Pseudomonadota > Alphaproteobacteria > Hyphomicrobiales > Phyllobacteriaceae > Mesorhizobium > Mesorhizobium sp. M0293. Next base: position 13,912 of record NZ_JAMYSA010000027.1, on the reverse strand, counting down.
CTTGGCCCCAATCATACAGCGACGTGGCTCTGATCAGCCTGTCGTTGGCGCCGCCTCTTATCTTGGCCCGGCGCCAATCTTACGCCTTGTTCGGTCTCCTGGCGAACGGCGCCATCGCACTGCTATTCCTAAGTTCGGCACTGGAGCTCGTCATGACGGTTCTGTTCCTGTTGAGCGCCAACATGGTGTTGGGAACGTTCTGCTTGGCGGCGACGACGGGTAAAGCGTCGCATTTGCAAAATGATCTCGCCTCGGCTGAATCCACTATTCAGGACCTGCTTCTGGCCGAAGAACGCCGACGCGCGGCAAGCGCGAGAGTGGACATGATGGGCGCCCCTTCCTCGCTCCTCCCTCGACCTCAACCAGGAAGGCAGCGAGCGCTCAAACTGGCCGCCGCGGCCGGGAGAGAGTCAAGAGCTGGTAGTAGAGTTGGTTCGGCTCTCTAACTGCAGTCGTCCGACTCTGCCGCGACCTAACCACAGACCGTGCGGTGGCGCAGGCGTTCCGAAGAGCGATGTACGGTACCAGACCACCATGACGGCGCAGAAGGCGCTATCCTCTCGCAAGGCGGAATCGAAGCAAAACGGGGCGACGACGTCAAGCAGAGTTGGTTCCGGTTGAACACAAAAGAGTCGGTGGCCCGCCGCGAGCCGGCCGACTGGATCCGAGCGCCACGCGTATCGGATCGTTCTTCGACAGTCGAAAGGCATTCCAATGCATCTGACCATGTGGCACCCCAATGTGCATCACGCCGCTACCTTCCGTCGCGCAGGAATTGCGCGTTGGCGAACCTTGGGCCTCCTGTTCCTTGGCTTGCTGTTTGTTGGCACGTTGCATCCCGACGAGGCGGCCGCTGACGACTACCGCCTGGATACCGGGGACGTGCTTCGCGTCTCAGTATATGGCGAACCGGTGTATCCGCTGCAGGTGACTGTGGACCCGGGCGGCATCATAACCTTGCCGCTATTGGGAGAAGTCAAGGCGGAAGGTCAGTCGGTTCGCAACCTCGTGAAAAGCATTGAGGAAGCATTCCGGGAACGCGAACTGCTCCTTGATCCGTTCGTTCAGGTAGACATTGCGGAGTATCGGCCGTTCTTCATCAGCGGGGCGGTCGCCCAGCCCGGAGCCTACCCTTACAAACCGGGAATGTCGGTCCGACACGCGCTGGTGATTGCCGGCGGCTTCAAGGCAGTTCGGATCGGTGATAAGGCGCCCTCGCTTACAATCGCGGATATAAGAAGCGACCAGGTCGAGCGGATCATCGACATATTCAGGTACGAGGTCCAGTTGGAGCGCCTGAGAGCGGAGCTTCGGGATAGCAGTTCGTTTTCGCCACCGGCCAAAATCCCTGTCGAACTGGCGCCTGAAGTGGTGGCGGACATCATTTCCTCGGAGGAAGCGCAACTTCAGGTTCGCCGAGCCGATTTCGATCGGCAGGTCCGGGAATTGCGGGCGGTGATCGCCGAAGCAGCCCGCGAGGTGGAATCCATCTCGCGGGCTCGAAGCAAGAAGGAAATGGTAACTGCCGACCAGCTCAAGGAAGTTGAGACCGCCAGGCAACTCAAATCCAAGGCGCTCATTAGGAACTCCGATTTGCTCGCGGCCGAGCGTGGTTACAACAACTACCTGGCCGAATTGGCTCAGCTCGAGGTGCAGGCGAGCAAAAAGCAACAGGATCTTTTGGGACTGGAGAGCGAGGTAGAAAAACTGACAGCTGCGCGGAAGGTCGCGATCATATCGCAAATCCAGGAAGCACAGATGGCCATGGCCAAGGCACAGAACAAGGCAAACTTCCTTGCCCAACAGCTCACCTTTGTTTCCACCTATGGCGAACAAAACAGCCTTGATGACCTGCGCAACGTCGTGCGGATTACCATTCATCGTCCATCGGATAACAAAAGCATTCGCCTGATGGCAGACGAAGATTCACCGGTCGAAGCCGGCGATATCCTCGATGTGGCTATTCTGCTCGACAACAATTTCGACGCATCCGGCTCCTCTGCCGCTCTCACAACTCAACCGACTGACTAGCCAGCCATATCTGGACCGAGACAATGACCCTCTTGAGCAAGGTGCGGAAACCAGTTGCCATCTGTCATTTGGAGACACTCGCCGGATGTCTGGAGGGCACGAGCTCTTTTCCAACTGATCTCGCCGGCATTACCGATCTCACGAACAGGCATCTGGTCACGCCGCAGCTCTTTGTTGCAATGGTCGGACATAGGCCGGATACGCAGCAGCAAATGGATTTCCTGAGCTATTGGCAGGAAATTCATCAATTAAATGAGGCTCGAAACAAGCACCTGACGGAGCAGCTGGAAGACCTGCTCAAAACTCTGAACGCCGCCGGAATATCACCTATCCTTCTGACGGGTGCCTGCAGCTTGGTGAAGTCCGACGATGCGTTCTCGGCAGCTCGCATGATCGCCGATCTGGACATCCTGCTTTGCCCTCATGAATCCGGACGCGGTCTGCAAGCCCTCACACAGGTGGGCTATCTTCGCTGCGAGGAGGGACCCAGCCGCCACACGATCGCAAAGCTCGTCAAGGACGGTTTCATCGCGATGGTGCACCTCCATGGCGCCGCGCCTGGGACATGGGAGGCGATGCCGGTAGAAGACATGTCGCGCGATGCGGAAGATGTCACGCTTGGATCCTTGCATGCAAGAATCCTTGCTCCGGCCGACCGGCTCTCCTTCCTGATCGGACACGACATGATTCAAGATCGGGGACTGTTGTTCGGAACGCTGCATCTAAGACATCTCCTCGACGCGCGCGAGATATGCCGCCGGGAACTGGTCGATTGGGAACTGGTTCGCTCCCGGTTCCAGTCCCGCGCCAGGAAGCTCGCCTTGGGCCTCTATCTGGAAAACTTGGCGCGGCTTTGTCAGTTCGACGACTATGCAGCTCCTCGTCGAGGCGCGTTCTACCACCTGCTCTACCACCGGCAGACTATGCTTTTCGAGGAAAAGAAATACGCCGCGATTGACCGTGCGGTGCTGGTGCGGCCCGTTCGGGCAATGAGATACATCATGAGATTCAGCCGATTGGTGGGTGCGCCGCCCTATTGAAATTCCCTCCGCTCATCATGGCCCACAAGTTCTTGGCCGCATGCCAGCCGGGCCTGGGTGCAGTCTTCCACGCGACCGGCAAACCATTCGAAGCCTTCGATCACGCTGGAGAAGCTCGCTTGAATTCGATCGATGCGCCTCTGGTGACCCTGAGGCTTGCTGCACGAATAGGCGAGCAAAAGAGGTAGCGCCAAGTCTCAGCGAGGTCCGGCCTGGCAAGCTCGCTTTGGGCCAACATTAGCCAGGACCTCCATGGCCGCACTACCTCCTGCCATCAACTGCGCCTACAGCTGGCGCCGGCCTTCGCAATCCCACTGTAGGCAGATTTGGCCTCAGACGGATTTTGCGGTCATCTGTTCCGCTCGGCCAGCGTTCATACCACCACCCGCCATTCGCGTTAGCTTCTTTCATTGAAAAACACTTTTGACAGTGGATAAGCTGCCGCGCTATTCGAATGATGCGGTAGGGTCACATAACGCGGGCGCGAACCAGGCGCGACAACGAACTTCCCTGAGCTTCAACCTTCCATATCATGTTCAGCGATTGCTGCATTTCGCCGAAGATGCCCGACGCAGTCACCAACAAGGTGACTATTCCGATCATCGCGGCCCAGCTTCCGGATATCCTGCTTGATGCGCTCTCCAGCGCGGCTTGAAGGAGATTTGCGCTCTCTGGCCCCATCAGCCCCGAAATCTGAGCGGGTAACGCCAATTGGGCAGCGTCGTGACCAAAAACGAGACCTGCAATTGCGACCACGATCAGCAAAATTGGTGCCAGGGATGTGGTGGCGTAAAAAGCCATTGCCGCGCCGTGACTAAGAGCATTGTCGTTGACGAACCCGACCACGCTTTCTTTGACCAGATCCCAGACATTCGTGATCGAGCGTCGCATCTCTTGAATCCGCCTGAATCCGTCGGCATTTACAATGGCGTCCATCACCAATGCCCCAGAACTCGCGATGTTCCGATCGCGCGCCGGCAAGACCGGCGCCTTAAAGAACCGGCCTATAAACCGAAGTCCCGCGCGCGTCCGCAATAGCGGACGATTGTCGCGCGCTGGACGGAGGAAATTCGCCCCCGCCGCGGGCGGTTAACGGGATAGCCGCAGGAGCGTCAGCATAGCCGGCCGCAGGTCGGGACGCGGGACCGACTGTCCCCACCCGCGATGGCCCGCATGTTGCAGCGGTCATGGATGCAATTGCTTGGCACCAACGTGATCCGTCCAATGCTCCAAATCCTGTTGAGAAAAGGCGCATTTTCCGTCGGCTATAAAAGTTCCATGACTCCGATGTTTTATTTTCACTGTCGGCGCGGAGATGCGGTGGTCGCGATCGAGCGTTCGCGGTCCATAGTAGCGGTGCACGAAATACCGGCGATATCGAACCCTGCATCGCGCAAGGACTTATTGGACCTCTGTGCTACGCCATGAATCTCATAGCTCGGTCGACATCTTCATCCTAGAAAGCTCGGCTGTCGGACACAATGCGCTGCGATCCCAGCCGCCTAAAGGCGTGGAGTTTACAGATCCCCTATTGGGGACTCTAAAGCCCTACGTCCTCAAAACGCTGTTTTCAGCGACCGTGATGATCAAGGAGCTTACACTTGGCCGGGAGGGCCAAGGTGAATATGGTTCTTGTCTCCCCAGCCGTTGCCCGGGCGTGATCCTCCCGATTTGGCGATCGCCTTTGAGCTCAAGCTTGTGCCGAGCAGAAGCGTTATGGCTGGCGGTGTCACCGCAGCAAAACGCCCCGCCTTCTTGAGAAAGTCCCGGCGCGCCTGAGACTCTGAAACCAGAGTTTCCTGCGTCAGTTGCGAGCATTTTGTCTTTTCGGTTGGCATGTCAAACCTCCCACAAGCGTTCCAAGATTTCGCAGACTTACCCTATTCTTCCCAGTACGGGCGTACTAGTTCACCAAAAGGCTTAGAGCCCTTCTCGAAAGTTTTGGAGCGGTGGCTCTGCCCGCCAGAGCCCCAGAGCCCTTGGTTTTTAAACGGGCGATGCTTGCGGGGGAGGTACGATTCGGCCGCCGATCATCAGCGATCATGGTGGTGGGCGCTTCGGAAATTTGTATCACGTTTTTCCGTATCCCGCCCAAGCCAAGCAAGGCGAGCGATAGCCGTCTTTGCCATGATTTATATAAATCTAGTTCAATGGGTTAGTGGATTCGTGTGGATCTACATCCATACAAAAACATGTCCTTCAATAGTGATCTCGCCGAAGGGTTGAGCAGCTGGCGCGGTCGTGATTCCAACGGGTTGTCGAAGCCTGATTGGAGAGACCTGATGTGGACGCCAGCTACTCGCCGCCAGCATAACCGCGAAAGCCTGCGTTACGAAACCGACATGATGGACATCGCACCACTCATGCCCACGGTGCGCCCGACGGGGCGACCGCGCAAATGGCCATTGCGCGAGATCGTGAACGCGATCTTCTACGTCATGCGCGGCGGGATCGGATGGCGTCTTCTGCCATCGGATTTTCCACCGAAAAGCACGGTGTTTCGCTGGTTTTGCGTGTTCCGCGACACCTGCCTCTTCGAGAAGATCAACCACAAGCTCCTGATGCTGGATCGCGAACGTTGCGGCCGAGAGGCCTCACCCACGGCCTCCATCATTGACAGCCAGACCGTAAAGACCTGCGAGAGTCGCGGGCCGCGCGGCTATGATGCCGGCAAGAAGATCAAAGGCCGCAAGCGCCATGCGCTGGTCGACACCGACGGTCGGGCTCTTGTCCTTTATCCGCATCCCACCAGCATCCAGATCGCGACGGCGCCGGTCCTGGACCTCTCGCGGCGACCATTCCCCTTTATCCGAAAGGTGTTCGCCGATTCCGGATATCAGGGACCGCGTGTGGCCGAGGCCACCTCGATCGCTGTCGAGATCGTTGAAAGAAAACCCGATCAGGTCGGCTTCACCGTGCAACCGAGACGCTGGGTTGTGGAGCGCTTCTTTGCCTGGATCAGCCGCAACAGGCGGCTATGGAAGGACGCCGAGGCCAGCATCGAATCGGCAACAGCCTTCCTCTATGCAGCGGCCGTCATGATCCTTGTGCGGCGAATCGCGCGACACCGGTGAGTTTCGGCGCGGACTCTCAGACAGCCGAGCGCCGAATGTAAACCTAGGTTCTTTGCTGACGAAAGGGGAAGATGCTCGGCAGCATAAGCAGGTTCCGGCAGGATCAATTCCCGCCCCGGAGGGTGAACTGCGCTACGCTTCCATACTGCCTGTAATCGTGGGTCCTTCCGAGCGGATTCGGATCGAAACTTTTTTCCACGTAAATGCGCTGGATGTGCTTAGCGAACTCGAATGGAATACGCTCGGTGAGCTCCCGTTCCATGGTTTCGATATCAATCTTCAGGATGTCGATGCCGCCATGTTTTGCAATCGCCTCCCCAAGAACCGTATTGGAGTCAACGCACGGCACGGAGATGTAATTTCCGGTTTTCATGCCGACCCCGCCGTATCGGCCTGTTTCCTCCCAGCCGAATTCCACAGTGCCGTTTGTTGTCCCGACTGCGATAGGGTGCAGCTTGTAACGGCCTTCAAACCGAGCCAAATTCTGGCGCAGTCTTTCGATGTTGAAACCAAGTGGCTCATAGACGTAGACGAAAGAATCGGGCGAGCGGGTCAAGAACCAAGCCGCTGATATGCCGATATTTTACCCGAAATCTACGATGATGGTATCTCTACCAGTTGCCGGATAGTCTATCCGGCAAAAAATTTCGTTAACTGTCAATATGTCGTGATGTGTGTATGCAGTCAGGGTCAACGGTCCAAGGGGCGTCTTCAGTGCAATGGAAGCCGGATATTTCCCCGATGCTAAAACGTAGCGGAAGGCTAGTTCTGCCGGGCGGTCGTAAGTTCTTATCATGTTAACGGCGGCTGTATAGTGTCGCGCCTGCAGCAGGGCCGATCCGATCGCTACTAGGGAACGATTGCCAATTTTCATAGATGGCTCCTCCGCTATGGATGGTTGGGAGTATATCAAGTTGTCACGTTAATCTTTGCATCCGGTGCGTTGCCCCCTGCGCATCATCGGCATGCTTTCGTGATCAGCTCTACCGCATCATCGAGCTTCGAATAGGTCAGGCAATAGGTGCCCGCAGATCCGATGACTCGGGTCAATGTGTCGAAGGCGGTGGCATTCAGCTCTTGGCCGCGTGCGGACGCGCCATTGAGCAGGACGCGCAATGCGCTGGCTGGCTCGATCGGCTCCAGGCAAGCCTTCGCGTCGCGGCTTCGACGGAGCTGGATCACGCAGCCGATTGGCACGGGCGGGCGCGGCAGGAACTCCTTGGGCACGGCAAACCTAACACGCCGGCCGTCCGGCCGGCGACAGACCGGAATAGCATCGAGGTCGGGGTAGTGTTCGGCCAGAAGCGGCCATGCTCCCGCCTTGACAGCGGGGGCAAACGGCAAACCCACGCCGTGCGCCCGGGAGTCCAGCAGCGTGACATCGTCGGAAGCGAAACCGAATCCAGCATGCATCAACGCCACGGTCAGCGTTGTCTTGCCTGCGCCCGGGTTGCCGCAAAGAAGCACGATGCGTTCATTTCTGAGAAGCGCAGCCGCGTGCAGAGCAAGCTCGTAGGCGCCGCGATCGAGAACCTCGATCAGCAATTGCCCTTTCAGCATGACGGCCAATTCGTCGGGCGAGCAGGAGAGAACCCAGTCGCCATCCCGGAACAAGTGGACCTGCCCTTCATGCTCGACCGGCTGGAGTAGAACGTCAGCAGTCTCGCTTCGGACCTCGAGATGCCGGAATGCGGCGATCGCGGGAAAAGCGCAGGCTGCGGAGTAGACGATGCGCATGTTAAGGCCCGCAATGGCGACCACCTGACTCACAGTCTCATGAGCTGATGCGGACAACGGCGCCTGGGGCCGTATCAGGCTCAGCCGTTGCCAATCCCTTAGCGCAGCCTCGACGTGCCTGTTTGCCTCGGGCCTATCAACGCCAGCGCGCGCCATCTCGCCCGAGATGGCGTCCAGCGGCATGCCTCCTTCCAGGGAGCGCCAGATCTCGGCAGCAGTATCGTTGACGGCGAAAATGGCCTGCCGAGATGGACTGAACAGAATATTTTGCCCTCTGAGGCGTACCAGCCGCCCCTGGGTCACAAACGTCGCACGACTGTGAGCGGCGAGGCTGAGCGCCGCCGTTCTTTTAACCGGCTCGTGCTGATTCATCGGATAGCCCCCTCCCCGCCTGCCGAAACGCGATGACGGTCCAAGCTGTTGTTGCAAAGCAGGTGTGTTCAACGGGTGATGCGGCAATGCCCTCTCGGCAGGACTTCCATTTTGTCCAATCAGCTCGCCGACAGATGCGACTTCTCGCAGCGCTTCGTCGGAGAAACCGGGCCACGTTCTGATGTGCCGCGACCCACTGGAGATGCGCCTTGTTCCAGTGTTCGCGCGCGTCAGCCCCCGTCAGCACCCTGAAACCGGACGGCGGCAGCGACAATGCGGACAGGATTGGCTCATCGGGTAGCCACAGCAACATGTTGTCTGGCTTTCAATCGCAAGCCGCTAGGTTCTTTCAAGGCGACGGAACCCACGGATGTTCGCCGAAGCCAGCGCAAAAACCGATCCTGTGATCCCTCTGCGACCGCTGGAATTATGGCGAAGCCCAACACCTGCGTGAAAACCGCGCACATCGTGCGTAGAGCATCGACAGCAGCGACAGAACGATGATGCAACCGGATGTCGCCAGAACGGCAGTCGCCAAGGCCGCTTCGGCCCGATGAAGGCGTTTTGCAGTTTCGGCACAGGCAACGACGCTGACCAGGGCTCAGATGGGCGTCACGCTGAAAGCGCTACGCAGCAACTGCGCACCAACGCGGGATTAAAGGCGCGCTGCCGCACCGCGGGTGAATGTTCCGCGCACCTATTTCATGCAGCGTAGGCTGCGCGGATAGACAAGGAAATGAGCGAAAAAGCGTCCATTGGGAGAAGATGTCCTACGCCTTTTGTGCAAGCGGCGGCGGCGCGGCGATTCCTGCCGCCTGATCAGGAGCAGGTCAGGCAGTGCTGCCGGATTGGGTATTGGTACGGATTCTGAGATGTGCGAGACTTGGGCGTGGCACTGAGTCTTCCACACCATAGGAGAACGCCGTGCTTTGGGGCTTAATCGCCGTCGGCGGGACCGGCATTTTGCTCGGATTTCGTGTTCGAGCACCGGCACTCATCGTCACGACCGCGGTGATTGTCCTGATCAGCGCCGTTGCAGGCGGCATCGGCAGCTTGCTTGACTGGGACCGTCTGCTTTCGATCCTGCTTTTCGTTGTCACGCTGCAGTGCGCCTACCTGCTCGGCGTTCTCCTTGGCGTCGTGTGGCGTCGCGGCCTCACCCATGAGCCATGACGGACCGCGGCTGCCGTGTTGTCGCCGGCGCCGGACGTGTTCGACGCAGCCACACCGATAGGGTTCGCTGCCTTTCTCTCGCCAATGCATGTCGCCCAAAAGTGCGCAGCGGTTTTGGAGAACGACATGCATCAAAACAAGGACTTAAAGCGCGTCGCCTGAATCCGTTTCGCTGCGACGCGCTTTACTCAAGACGCTTGGTCGAATTTCATCACCGCGACGACAGTCCGGACGAGAATAGCGACATCGGCCCATAGGGACCATTCCCGCACATAGCGGCTGTCGATAGAGACACGACTGGGATAATCCATTGCGTCTCTGCCGGTCACCTGCCACAGGCCGGTTAGCCCCGGTCGGGTTTTTAGATAATCGATCGCACAGGAGCCGTAACGTTGAAGTTCGTCGGGAATGACCGGACGAGGGCCGACGCAACTCATCTCGCCGCGCAGCACGTTGATGAGTTGAGGCAGCTCATCCAGGCTCGATTTCCTGAGAATATGCCCCAGGAATGTGATGCGCGGGTCCTTCTTGAATTTCCAATTCTGCTTCCACTCCTTGGCGGCTTCGGGATTGCTGGCGAGATAGTCGGCCAGGATCCGCTCCGAGTTCGCGATCATGGTCCTGAATTTGTAGCAGGCGAAGCGCTTGCCGTTGAACCCGACCCGGGTATGGGAGAACACCACCGGTCCCCCGTCAGTCACCAATATCAAAAGGGCAACCACCAACATGACCGGAGCAGCAAGGACAAGCGCTATCAATGCGACAATCATGTCCATCATTCTTTTGGGCCGGCCTCCAAGCGGACGGAGGTTTTGGCCGATGTGGATGCCGGCTCTGCGGCGCTTTATGTCAAATGCGCTGATTGTCACGGGATTTCACCAAGAAACGCTGTTGGTGTGCCCAACTTCACAGCGGCTTGTCATTCTTCGCAAGAGAAGCAAAGGAGGTAGCGGCGTACTCGGCGCTCTTTACCCCTTAGCCTGATCCGCGCGTCGCTGGCGTAGCGTCTGTAAGCCTTCTGACCAAACGGCGTATCACCTAGCATCCGTTTGCTGCGGTAGCAGTTCAGGCAGGTTCGGATGTATTGCCAGAGCCTGCATTGGACTTGGCTCAGCCACCAAGAGATCAGAGTGGCAACCAATCCAGGCAGTCACGCTCGTGGCGATACAGGAACCACGTTTGCTAAATGCGCGAGGCCGCAAAGGCATCCGTCAAAACAATGTGGGAAATGCACATGCATCGCGCCGAGACAAGATCCGGCAGGGCGGTTGGTCCGCTTAAACGACATCGCAGGCCTATTTGATAGTGGAGCGCGCAACATAGTGCCCAGCTTGATGCCTTTACCACATGATTTTGCCGGAACGTCGTTTGCTCGTGTTCCCGAGATCGACCTTGCCGAAATGCTTGCTATCGTGCGCAAGCAAATAGCCTTGCTTGATCTCGATCTCTCCGGCCTCACCGTGGTCGTTGGCGCCACGACAGGATATCAAGTGGTGACAGCCACAGCGGCGGCGCTCGCCAATGCCGACCGTGTCGTTGCGCTCACCCGCATATCGTCCAGACATCCGAGCCTGGCGGCAGCTGCAGAGGCGACGTTGGCATTTGCCAAACACGCCAAGGTCTCCAAACGCGTTGAAGTGACGAACCGCATCGACAGCCGCAAATGGCAGGACGTCGACCTCGTCACGAACTGTCTCGAGGTCGGGCCGATTTCGAGATCGCTCATCGAACTCTTACCCTCCCATGCGGTGGTTTCGCTAATGGCTGAACCATGGGAGCTTCGGCCGGGCTTTGTGGACTTCGACGCCTGTGATGAGGCCGGCATCAAAGTTGCGGCCCCCAATCTCAGCCACCCAGCCATAGACCTGCTGCCGGAATTCGCGCGGTTATGCTGCGTCTTGCTCGGCGATGCTGGTGTCGTTCAACGTGCCGCGAGGCTCGCCATCGTCTGCGACACGCCCTGTGCATCGTCCCTTGAGCATACGCTACGCGAGGGTGGGGCGAGAGTAAGTGTTTTTTCGCACCCCATGCTCCTGACCGACGATGCATGGGATGTGATCGTGGTCGCGATGAGGCCAACTGACAAACCACCGATGGACATCAACTGCCTGGGCCGTATTGCCCGGAACTCTCACCAGGCGCTGCTGGTGCAATTCAGCGGCGGGGTCGATCGCTCGGCCGCCAGCTATTTCGGCCTCAGGATCTGGCCACCGAAACGGCCCACCAGTGGTCAGCTGGGCCTTCCACTTGACGTACTCGGACCGGCTCCAATGGTCCGCAGACTGACAGGTGGGCTGAAGGCCGCCGAAGCCGCATATCGGGGCGCGGAGCTTGGAGAGGACAGCGTTGGATTTCTCGTAACGGCAGCGTCCGCGACGGTTGGCCAGGAACGTGCCTGGACACACGCCTAGCGAGCCCGTTTCGCGAAAACGCTCGGACGGGACCATCGACCTTCGAAACCTTAGTTCAGAACGACGAACCTGTGGGGCCCGCCCTTAACGTATCCGGCAGTTGCATGGCCAGAACCGGCCAGGCAAAGACCGATCGAGGCGGCCCTCAAAGCAACATCTGTCTAAGCTTGTACGCTACCTCGGTGCGGTTCGTAGCCTTGAGCTTTTTCATGATATTTCGGATGTGGACCTTGACGGTGCTCTCGCAGAGGTTGAGTTCGTAGGCGATTATCTTGTTCGCCTTGCCTGTCCTGAGCGCCTCCACAACCGCAGCCTCGCGTGTGGTGAACATGCCGGTGAGCGGACGGGCACCGTTTGCGGTCGAGTGGATGACCTCTCGAAGCGCCAGCACGCAGCTGGCGGGTACAAAGATCCCTCCGGCACGAGCGAGACCAATGGCCTCGGCAGCGACCTTCACCTTCACGCTTGTGGGAATGTAGCCTCGGGCGCCGCATTCGAGAGCCGCGAGAATTTCCCCCGGCTCGTCGGAATCCACCACGACGATTACGGGCACGGTGCCATACTCGGAAATGACGTGCGCAAGCTCCGCCCGAACACTCTGGTCCGTGACCTTCCTGGCGCCAAGAATTACGAGGATCGCGGATGGCTCCTCGTCCCCGGCAATGTGCTGGATTTCGTCAAGCGATCCTACCGCGCTAACGCGCAAAGTGGGATTGTGTTCGATAAGGCCGCGCGCAAGGCATTCACGCTCAAGCGCCCGCTTGTCGACAATCATGACCAAGCCTTCGCTTGGACGTCCTTCATCGAGATCGGACCTGCCAAGACCATTCGCGTCCGGCAGATGTCCATTGTGTAACGGTCTTGTTGCGTCATTCCAAAAATCGGAAATTTGGGGGTGTGCCATCGCTTTACCTACTCCTCTCCATCGCGCTGACTTGCTTTTCTCCTCTTTGGTTTGGCTCCCTCGCAAAGCATGTCAAAGGCGTGAACTGATACGCTCATCGTCCGTCAGGCTGACTAGATGTTGACTGAAGATTGGATTCAAGGAGTAGGGCATACGCCGTCCCAACGCACCGACGTATGGCTTCCCCACCCTATGGAGGTAACCCAACCTGGAGGGCATACTACGATGCTGTGGAAAAGACGCATTAATCCTGGTTAACAATTTGGCAATTATATCTCAGATAGCTAATATACCTGAAAGTATTGCAATCTGTGATTGTATCTCGTCACGCGACACTATTAAGGCGAACTCAAGATCGCCCGAACTGAGATCGCAGGTTGACCAGTTCTGCCTCGACCACCAACGAGCTCACCGGCTTATCGGCTATCGGTTGACCCCCGAATTGTGGCTCTCGTACTCCGTTCGTATGCTTTGCGCGTGCTCGGCGTGAGCGCATATAGTCCCCAGCCCCGGCGCCGTTTCTCACAAACTGCCCGTCGGTTAGGCCCGGCGTCCTAGCCCCATCCCAACAACGGGTGCCGGGCCGCTCCATCAGAACTCCTCGTTGACTAAAGGCCCGCCACCCCATTTGCGAGGCGACGAGCCCTCGCCCCAGCCCACACATCAGTCAACGCAATTGCGGTGCCAGACGTACTGACCCGTTACGGGTCACATTTGCCCAGCGGCGGACGAGCTCCAAGTCGGAGCTCGCGGCAACGACTTTGTCCTTGATTCATGATGATCCTGTTGCAGCGTCAGGCGAACCTGACCTGATTGGACCATTTCACAGACGCGGGCCCAGGCGTATAACGATCCAGCAGTCTTCTTACCTGACTCTTGCAGAAGCGCAGATCGTGAGAAGACAGCCGGTGATAGGGTTGGAGACGGCCATGTCCATCAGGAACCAGATCGGATCGCTCGGCGCAGCGCAGGCCCGCCTTCGGATTGCATCGCGTCCGACTGCCGTGGATGAGGATCGCCGGACGCCAATCCTTGACCTGTCCTTTTCCGCCGCGAGGAGCGTTCGCGACTATCTGGCGGCGCAAGAGAAGAAGTCGCTGCTGCGCTTCCTGACCTGCGGTTCCGTCGATGACGGCAAGTCGACGCTGATCGGGCGCCTGCTTTCCGACA
>NZ_JAMYSA010000026.1:0-68942 GCF_040321735.1 Mesorhizobium sp. M0293 | reverse complement strand
TCCGACATCGCCGCAGTCGAGCCGGCGAAATCGGCAACCGCGACAACTTCCGGCGGGCATTCAGGATGGGCAAGCACGGTAACGCCAGGGTAGGCATCCCGCAGCTCGCGAATGTCGGCTGGCGTGAAGCGCTCATGCACTTCGCAATGACCGTTCCAGGCGATGATCTCGACCGAAGTCTGTGCCGCGATGTTCCTGGCCAGGTATTCATCGGGCAGCATGATCACCCGCTCAACCAAGCGACTCCACCACAGCCAAAGCGTTGCCGGAGGTGCAGCAGATGTCCGACTCGGCCTTCACGGCAGCGGACGTATTGACGTAGGTCACGACCGGCACGCCAGGATAGCGTTGCCGCATCAGCCGCACATCGTTCGCAGCGATCGAGTCAGCCAGCGAGCAGCCTGCGCCGAGATCTGGAATGAGCACCGTCTTGTCCGGATTGAGGAGCTTCGCCGTCTCAGCCATGAAATGCACGCCGGCGAGCACGATGATGTCCGCATCGACGGTCATTGCCTTGCGGGCCAGCGCCAGGCTGTCGCCGACGATGTCGGCCACGCAGTGGAAGATCTCGGGGGTTTGATAGTTGTGCGCCAGGATAACGGCGTTGCGCTCGCGCTTTAGCGCCAGAATGGCCTCGACGTCGTCGCTGAAAGCCGCCCATTCCACTGGGGGGATGACGCGCTGGACGCGCTGATACAGGGACGCGGCCGAAGGTATCGTCCCGCTCACCGGCGCCTCCCGTTTATAATCCATTCGACTATAAGGGGTATATATCTAGGTTGACTATAAGCGTGTCAACCCCGGGCCAGAGGCAATTTTGTCCCCGCAACGGCAGTTTCATCCAGCACGACATGGCGAAACTGATAGAGCTTGGCCGGGCGCCCGCCCGTATCCAGAGACGTCTCGCCAGTCTCCTCGACCAGTTCTTGCTGCTCGATGAGCCGGCGAAAGTTAGGCTTGTTGATCAGCCGGCCTGCCAGGGCTTCCACGGTCCGTTGCAGCTGCAGCAGCGTAAACACCGGCGGCATCAGCTCGAAGACGACTGGCCGGTATTTGATCTTCGAGCGCAAGCGCGCAAGGCCCGTGGCCACGATGCGGCGATGGTCGGCAACCATCGTTGTCCCGGCTGTTGAGTCGGATGCGATCGACCGTTCGTCGCGGGTGGCCTCTGCCACCAGACCCGCCTCGTAAAGCAGCTCATAGCGCTGAAGCGCCAGCTCTTCATTCCAGGGGCGCTCGTCGAGCCCGAAAGCAATGGCAGCCCGCCGCCGCCGCTCACTGCGCGTCGCAGTTTGCTTGGCATCGGCCGCCCAGGCAAGCAGACGCGGCTTCAGAACATCCGCAATCAGTTCCGGTGTTCCGAGGCGGTGGTCCTCCCACGGAAAATAATCGTACCAGCTCCGCCAGGCACAGGTGGATGCGCCGGTGGCATGTTCCTTCCGGGTCAAAGCGAGATAGCTGATGGAAATGACGCGCTGCTGGCGCCCGTCGGCGCGGTCGGCGTCAGCGAACGTATAGAGCTGCTCAATATAGCCGAGGGGATGACCAGTCTGCTTCTCGACCCACGCCCTTAGACCTGACTGCAGCGATCGATGCTCCAGCGCGAACGGCCCCGAGGGCAGGCAATCCCCCTGCCCGATGGTGAGGACCGCTGGTTCACCGTCATTGACGGACACGACAACGGCAATCAGCTCCGCTTCGACTTGCTTGGCCTTGGCGGCGGCCCTACCGTTGCGTGTTGCTTTTGGGCGATCGTCCATGGTTGCCTGGGTTGGGCAGAGTTCCGTGAGAAGCTTCTCAATCGATTTAACCAGCGTGTAGCAGCCCCTTTAGCCTGTCAACACCACACTCGCCGTAAAGGCCTAGACCTTCGGTCTACACAAGAGCGTCGCAAACGCGAAGCCGCTCGGCAGTGACGCAAGGGAAGTGGACTGGGCGCGAGATTAAGAGCCCGCTTTCGCACTCGTGCTCATTCGAAGCGGCGTCGCAGCTTGCGGAATAAATAGTCAGCAAATTATTGTGCACTGCAATTTTTTCTTCGCATCTGCACAAATTTGTGGCAGATGCCTTCGGGTTGACGTTAGGTGAGGGAAGTCGGTGAGCGCAACGCGAGCAATCAGGGCCTTGACCCCACCGGACATTGCGACACGCAAGGGTGGGACGCCGCTGGTCTGTCTGACTGCCTATACAACGCCCATTGCACAACTGGTCGATGCTCACTGCGATGTGGTGCTTGTCGGTGACAGCGTCGGCATGGTGCTTCACGGGTTGCCTTCGACGCTCGGCGTCACGCTCGAAATGATGATCCTGCACGGCCAGGCGGTGCGGCGGGGCCTCGAACGGGCGCTGATGGTCGTCGACATGCCGTTCGGCTCCTATGAGGAAAGTCCTGAACAGGCTTTTCGCAATGTTGCTCGCGTAATGGCGCAAACTGGCTGCGCGGCGGTCAAGCTCGAAGGCGGCGAAAGCATGGCCGCGACGATACGCTTCCTTGCTGCGCGTGGCGTGCCGGTGATGGCTCATGTCGGCCTGACGCCGCAGGCGGTGAATGCACCCGGCGGCTACCGCGTCCAGGGGCGGGGCGACGATGCCGATCGCATCCAGCGTGATGCGGTCGCGGTGGCCGAAGCAGGCGCCTTCGCGGTCGTGCTGGAGAAGACACCTGAAGCCCTGGCGCGGCGGATCACGCAGGAGATTGCGATCCCGACCATTGGCATTGGCGCCTCGCGGGCCTGCGACGGCCAGATCCTCGTCGTTGACGATATGCTGGGCCTGTTCGGCGCCTTTCGTCCAAAGTTCGTCAAGCGATACGCCGAGCTGGGCGAGGCGGCTTCCGCGGCCATCTCGGCCTACTCGCACGACGTTCGTGAGCGCCGCTTTCCAGCGGCAGAACACGTGTTCGGCGACGAGCTGAAGACCTGAAAAGAGGAGATCCAACGTGGGCATTCCCATTATTCGGACAGTTGCTGAACTGCGCAGCATAGTAGCCGTGTGGCGCCGGGACGGTTTGAAGGTGGCGGTCGTACCGACCATGGGCGCTCTCCACGAGGGTCACCTCAGCCTTGTGCGTGCCGCCCTCGCAAAGGCTGATCGGGTAATCGTCACGCTCTTTGTCAATCCGAAGCAGTTCAACAGCCCGGTGGATCTGATCGCCTATCCGCGAACCGAGTATGACGATGCCGCCAAACTGGCGCCGCTCCGCGCCCACATCCTCTATGCGCCCGACGCGGCGGATGTGTATCCGCAAGGTTTTGCCACGACGGTTTCGGTGAGTGCGGTGAGCGAGGGGCTTTGCGGCGCGTTCCGGCCTGGCCATTTCGACGGGGTGGCGACCGTCGTCACCAAGCTTTTTCTCCAGACCGGTGCCGATATGGCATTCTTTGGCGAAAAGGATTTCCAGCAATTGCATGTGGTGCGCCGGCTTGTGTGCGATCTCGACATCCCGATCGACATCATCGCATGCCCGACGATGCGCGAAGACGATGGCCTGGCGATGTCGTCGCGCAACGCGCGGCTGTCGGCGGCCGAACGGAGCGCAGCACCTCGCCTGGCCGAAATCCTGTTCGAGACAGCCCGACGGCTGAAGCGTGACCACTGCATCGATCGCGTGCTCGACGAAGCACGGCAGGCCATTCTCTCTGCAGGCTTTTCGCAGGTCGAGTATCTTGAGCTGCGCGCGGACGAGGATCTCGCCATCATCGCCATCCCCAACCGACCGGCGCGACTGCTCGTCGCCGCCTGGCTTGGCCAGACGCGGCTGATCGACAATGTCGAAGTGTGGTCGCCACGAGGCAGGGTCGAAGGTTTCGTGGAGGCCGCGGCCGCCGCGTAAGCATCCTTTTTTGCTCGAGGCACAATAGGAGCGCCTGCAAGCTGGTCACGAACAGAATACCCTAGCAGCCACCGGCGGAACGATCTCACGCACCACGCGGGGTCTGACTAGCTGCGCCCTTGAAGTAGGCACCCACCACCAGAGCGTCTCGCTGCAAAACAGGCCACACCGTTCACTTGTTGGTGTAATCCAGACAGCCGACTACATGCGGCAATTAGTGACCGCCGCGGGGGGCTTCCCTGATCCGAATTGCCCGTGAGTTTTTTTGGGATCGCGGCCAAGTCGATCAGGGTGTCCCAGCGGCGAGCCGTGAAAAATCGAAGGTATTCACATAATCGCGAAATGCCACTTGCGCCTTGGAATGGTTCTTCAGGTGCGGGAAAATGAGCATCATTTCATAGGGTGGGATTTCCCAGCCCGGGAATAATTCTACGAGGCGGCCGACGGCCACGGACGACTGGCACACATAAGCGGGCAGGAGTGCAACCCCTTCTCCGGCGATGCAGAATTGCAATAGGAATCCCATTGAATCCGAGGTCGCGGCAGGCGGTGGCCGTAGAACGAGCGGTGTGTCGTCCGACGAGAATACCCATTCGGGTTGCGCATCATGCACCAGACAGCGCCGCCGGAGCAGATCGGTCGGTTCCCGAAGAGGAATGCCACTTGCCAGAAATGCTGGCGCGGCCACAAGCACCCGTTTTATGGAGGAGATACGCCGAATGATTATGTCCTGACCTGTGGTTGTGCCAACGCGAAAGGCGAAATCAACCCGCTCGCGGATGATGTTGAGATGCCGGTTTGTGGCGATCAACTCGATGGCGATGCCGGGAAACTGGGTAGTAAATCCGTGTAGAAAGCTCGGCATGAAATACGTCGCTGTCACCTCCGGGCAGGTGATCTTCAGCTTCCCGACAGGCTGTTCCCTCAGATTGGTCATCGCCATATTCGCGGCCGAAACCTGTGCACGAACGCGGCGACAGTATTCGAGATAGACTTGACCGCTGCCGGTGAGGCTTACGTGCCGGGTGGAACGATTGAGGAGCCGCAGTCCCAAACGTGCCTCCAGCTGGGCGATACGCTGGCTGACCGTAGACTTAGGCATCCCAATCCGCTCCCCGGCGCGCGTAAAGCTGCCCGTTTCAGCGACTTCGGCCAGAAGTATCATGTCGTCCACGCTATCCAAGCGACGCATCCCTGTTGGTGTTCTTGGCGATTGTACAATGACACGGACAGTGTGTCCGTGCGATCGGAATTGTTGGAACGCTCTCGGCTGGGTAGCGTGGAAGTGGTAGCGAAAAGGGAAGGTGGACATGTCGATCCGTCAGACGACCATCGGGACCGACAGAGTAGGCATGGCCGTGGCGGCGATGATCTTGACTGATCTGACGCTTTCGATCGCAGATGCGATCATCAAGATCACGATCTCGGACATGCCACTTTCGCAATTCATCTTCTTGCGGTCCTGCGTCACCATCCCCTTGTTGATCTTTATGATGAAATGGAGGTTGCCTCGGGTATCGCTGAGCCCAGCTCGACCTGGCTGGGCCACGGTTCGAAGCAGCCTGCTTCTGTCCAGTCTGCTGATCTACTACGCTTCGCTTTCGCGCCTCGATTTCTCGATAGCGGCCGCGGTCTATTATACGATCCCACTGTTCATTACCCTATTCTCGGCACTCTGGGTCCGCGAGCCTGTCGGCCTGCAAGGTTGGCTCGGAGTTGCGCTCGGGTTTGTAGGGGTACTACTCATGCTGAAGCCGCAGGCCGGCGACATCAGTATCCACACCCTCATGCCACTGGCGGCTGCCATTCTCTATGCCCTGGCGATGGTGCTGACGCGGACCAGGACCCGTGCTGAAAACCCGTTCGTTCTGGCACTCACATTCAATCTGATCGCGATCATTGTGGCAGGTGGGGCAAGCCTGGCGGCAATAATTGCTGGCAGCGATGGCGGGCAGAGTCTGATGATAGGCGAGTGGGTACCGATAGGCTGGAGCCAATGGGGGCTGATGGTGCTGCTAAGTATCACAATGTTGATCGGCAGCGTCGGCACTGCTGTCGCGTACCAGTGGGCACCGTCGGCCATGATCTCAACCTGCGACTTCTCCTATCTGGCATTTGCGGTGTTGTGGGGCGTCCTACTGTTCTCGGAACGTCTGGACGGCGCTTCCATGCTCGGCATAGGTCTCATCGCACTCGCCGGCATCATCGTCATTCGACGTTAGCCGGACTGGAGCACCCAGTTCAGCGATCTTCGGTTGGAACGGTCGCTGCTGGCACCGCTGCACCTGCACCGACGACGGTGCAACGAACGCGGCCGAGGTGCGCCCAAAGCCAGACTCACAATTGATTGCAGGCGGTTTGCCTGAAGGTGCTGCGGGGTGAAGCTCATTCCACCGCCGCCCGAGGCGCGTTTGTGACGGCCGCGCGCGAAGCAGACATTTTGCCAGGCGATTGGTGGATGCCGGGAGCCCGCGCCAGACTGTTCCAGGAGTATCTTCCGACCGACATTCGCTGTTCCTTATGGTGCAGGATGACAGCTGACCGCTCTCTTCCTACTAGGGCCTGTTGCGCAGTGTTGAGGGAGAGCGCTGGTGGGAATGGAATGCAGCGGTTGTTGCTTGTTCTTGGGGATTAAGGCTTGGTTTTGGGGATTTGAGGTGGTGGTCCAGCCCATAGGGCCGGACTGCGGGCGCACCTATCCCGTGATGGCTGCCCATCGGCGCATGTTGAAGGCGATCGCCGCCAATGTGACTTGGGCGGTCGCCTTGGCCAGTCCGACATAACGGATCCTGGTCAGCTTCATGCGATTCTTGAGCGTGGCAAAAGTGGTCTCCACCGCCGCCCGGCGTCTGGCGATCAGGCGGTTGTAATGTTTGAGCCGCCGCGGCAGCGCATGGTGCTTGTTGGGGCGACGCGCGATGCGCACCTTCTTGCCCTCAGCCTTGAGCCGAGCACGGCGGGCATGGGTGTCGTAGGCGGCGTCCGCCCACACCGTCTTCTCGTCCCCGCAGATCAAGGCATCGGCCATCACGGTGTCGTTGACGTTGGCTGGTGTGGTGATCACTGTGCGGATCAGGCCAGAGCCCTCATCCACCCCGACATGAGCCTTGTAGCCGAAGGTGAAGCCGCCCTTGCCCTGCCGCACGGTGACACGGGCGTCCGCATCCTTTGAGGCCCGCTCGTCCGTCGGCGGCAATGAGACCGCATTGATCAGCGTGGCATCCAGCATCGTGCCACGCTTCAGGATAACGCCGGCCTTCTCCAACTGCCGATCCAGTTCACCAAACAGCTTCTCAAGCAGACCTTCGCCGACAAGCAGGTTGCGAAAGCGCGAAAGCACCGTGTGGTCGGGAATGCTCTCTTCCAGCCCGAGCCCGACAAAGCGCCGAAACGACAGCCGGTCGCCAAGCGCCTCTTCCAACTCACGGTCCGAAAGCCCGTACAGCGACTGCAGCAAAAGCCCCTTGAACAGAACCAGCGGCGGCCAGGCAGCACGTCCGGGCCCGCCATCGCGCAGCGGTGCGAGCAACTTCTCAAACCGATACCACTTCACAAGACCCGACAATCGGTCGAGCGGCGAAGTGCCGCCCACAAGCTTGGTACCCAGAAAAGCCTCCGCCAAGCTCAGCTGACCCGTCTGCTTCACTGCCATCCGTTCATCCTCCGAGACCACGTCTCAGAGAATCACAACCAGCGAATTACGCAACAGGCCCTACTAGGCAAACATCAACGCCCAGAGAGCCGTTCGCCGTCACTTCTTGCAAGCGCACTAGTCATTGCCCCTAGACGCCGATCACGAGTGCGCCGCCGGTAAGCCCGGCGCCGGCCGCGGCGAGCAGAAGCCTTTCGCCTGCCAAAAACGGCTTGGCCTGATGGGAGAGGGACAGCGACAGCGCAATTGTCGCGGCAGAGGAATTGCCAAACTCCGCAATGCTTCTCACCACCTTCTCAGGGCCAATATCGAGTTTGTCGGCCACGGCATCGAGAATGCGGGCGTTGGCCTGGTGTGGAACAAACCGATCCACGGCCTGAGCTGAAACGTTCGCAACTTCCAGCGCCTCGGCCGAACACCGCGCCATCATCTCGACTGCCTTGGCGAACACGGCGCTTCCATCGGCGATTGTCATGCGGGTTTCGGCTATGTCGATATCTCCGGCAAAGGGCCGGCTGCTGCCGCCCGCCGGGATCTGAATCAGGCCATAACCCGATCCGTCGGAATCCAGCGAAGCGCCGAGGACACCGTGATCAGGATCGGACGACGGGACCAGCAAAAGCGCACCCGCGGCGTCGGCGAATAGCACAGCGCTGGCACGTTCAGCCGGGTTGATGCGGCGGCTCAAGATGTTGGCGGCAATGACCAGCGCCGGCTTACCGTGCGTGCGCACGAAGGCGTCGGCGAAGGTGAGCGCATAGACGAAACCGGCGCAGGCGCCGGCAAGATCGACGGCTCCGGAATGAGCAAGGCCCAGACGATGCGCAACCAGCGGCGCGCTCGGCGGTAGCAGATGATCGGGCGTTGATGTTGCCAGCAGCAGCAGGCCGACCGCGGCGCGGTCGATGCCAGCCATGTCGAGCGCCATATCTCCCGCCTTCCCGGCCAGGCCCGACAAGGTGTCGGAAGGCTCTGCCCAGCGGCGTGACCGGATGCCGGTCCGCCTCTCAATCCAGCCGGCCTCCAGGCCAAGCGAGGCCTCGATCTCGGCATTCGGCACGACCCGCGCCGGCGCGTGGTGGCCGAAACCGGTGATTTTCGCGCCTCGGATCATCGGGCTTGCCCAACAAGGTCGGCGGCCTCGTCGATCGCGTCATACAGGCGACCAAGCTCGCTGGCGCTTACGCAATAGGGCGGCAGAAGATAAATCACATTGCCGAGCGGGCGCACCAGAAGGTCACGCTCAAGGAAGAAAGCGCGCAGCTTCGGGCCAATTTCAGCCAGGTAGCCAGGGTTGGCGACCGCCAGTTCGAAAGCGGCAATCGTGCCGGTCACCCGGACATCGCCGAAGCGGGAATCTTCGGCAAAGCGGCGAGCGCCTTCGGCTTGCAGTCGCGTCAGTGTTGTGACGCGCTCGATGACCGGCTCATCGCGCCAGATAGCGATGTTGGCAAGTGCGGCCGCGCAGGCGATCGGATTGGCGGTATAGGAGCTCGAATGAAAGAAGGTGCGACTGCGGTCCGGCGAATAATACGCCCGAAAGATGGCGTCGGTGGCGAGCGTGGCGGCAAGCGGGATCGCGCCGCCGGTCAGCCCTTTCGACGTGCACAATATGTCGGGCGCAATACCTGCCTGCTCACAGGCAAACAGGGTACCGGTCCGGCCCCAGCCGGTCATCACCTCATCGGCGATGAACAGCGTCCCGGAAGCCTCGGCGATACGTTTCAATTCGGCCAGGATTTTTGGCGAATACATCCGCATGCCGCCTGCGCCCAGGACCAGCGGTTCTATGATCAGCGCCGCCGCCTTGCGATCACAGCTGAACGCCTCGAAGGCGTCGAGCGTTTCCTGCTCGCGGTCCTTGGCAGGGAAAGGGATGGTGTCGACGTCGAAGAGCAGGGGTTCGTAGGCGGCGTTGAAGACGCCGCGGGCCCCGACGCTCATCGTCCCGATCGTGTCGCCGTGATAACTCGATTCCATCACAACGATACGCGAGCGCGGCGCGCCGATGTTGCGGAAATAGCCAAGCGCCATTTTGAGCGCCACTTCGACACTGGTCGAGCCGCTGTCGGAATAAAAGACCCAGTCCAGGCCCTTCGGCGCCAAGCCAATGAGCGCGCTCGCCAGTTCCTCGGCCGGCGCGTGGGTGAGACCGGCGAATATGATCTGGTCGAGCGTTTCGGCAGTTGAGCGGATCGCCTCGACGATCGCGGGATGGCGATGGCCGTGGGTCACCACCCACCATGAGGATATTGCATCGAGAATGCGTCTACCGTCATCCGTCTGCAGGTAGGCCCCTTCGGTCCGGACGACCTTCGGCAGGGCCGCTTCGACGGCGTGCTGGGTGAAGGGGTGCCAGACGGCTGAGCGGCTCATACGCTGGCCTGCTGAAAAGGCGCCATGTCGAAATGCGCTGCCATGGCTGACAGAAGAGTGTCGGGCGCCAACGGATCGAGGAAAGGCAAACGGCCAAGCACACGAACCTTGCCGATCGCAGCGATCGTGCATTCCGTGTCGGGCATGGGGTCACCAATGAACGCGACGCCCAAAAGCGGAATGTCGCGGCGGCGCAGCGCCTCGATCGATAGAAGCGTGTGGTTGATCGTGCCGAGCGCCGTGCGCGCACAAAGCACGACCGGCGCGCGCCAGCGGGCGAACACATCAATGAACAGGAAGTTGCGGTTGAGCGGCACCATGAGACCGCCGGCGGCCTCGACGATCAGCGGGCGCGCCACATCGGGCAGAACGAGGCGGTCGGGATCGATTGAAACGCCATCGAGTTCGGCGGCGCGATGCGGCGAGAGCGGTCGGACCAGCCGCCAGGCTTCCGGGACGATCCGTTCTGGGGGCAGCTCAGCGAGTCTTACTACCGTCTGGGTATCAGTTTCGCCATCGAGCCCCGACTGCACCGGTTTCCAATAGGCGCCGTTGAGCAGACCGGTAAGACCGGCCGCGAGAACTGTTTTGCCGATGCCGGTGTCCGTACCGGTGATGACGAAGACTTGGCTCATTCTGCCATTCGCTCCCATTCCTCTGCCAGTGACTTGATCATCGCAGCGACGTCGGCCTGCTCGACATTGAGCGTCAGCGAAATCCTGAGCCGCGCCGTGCCCTCGGGCACCGTCGGCGGTCGGATACCGCGCACGTCGAAGCCGCGCGCCTGCAGCGCGCTGGCGAGCGCCATGGCGCGGGCGTTTTCGCCGACGATGACCGGAAGGATCTGCGACCCGCTCGGCGCGACCCCGCAGCGGACTTCGATCTCCCGGCCGGCGAAGGCGACGAGTGCTGCCAGCCGCTCGCGGCGCTCGGGTTCGTCACGCAGGATGGCGAGCGCCTCGGTTGCAGCGACCGCCATGAGCGGCGAGGGAGCGGTGGCATAGATGAAGGGCCGGCAACGGTTGATGAGATAGTCGATGATTGCCGTGGGTGCGGTCACCAGCGCACCGGAGGCGCCAAGCGCTTTGCCGCAAGTGTGCAGCACGACAACATTGTCGCCGCCTTCGAGGTCGTGCGCAAGGCCGCGTCCGTCGCGACCATACACCCCTGTGGCATGCGCCTCGTCGATCAGCAGGAAAGCGTCGTGTCGGTCGCCAAGTGCTGCCAGATCGGCCAGGGGCGCGCGGTCGCCATCCATTGAATAGAGGCTCTCGACCACGATCCAGGGGCGACCCGTGCCGCCCGAACGCCGCCAGGTCAAGATGGCGTCTTCGAAGCCGCCGATGTCATTATGCGGGACCTCCGCCACTGCCGCCCGGCCAGCCCGCGCGCCCTCATGGGCGCTGGCATGGATGAGTGCGTCAAGCACGACGAGATCGCCCTTTTGCGGAAGTGTGGTCAGGACGGCGAAATTGGCGACATAGCCCCCGCTGAAGAAAAGCGCACGTTCGGCGCCGAAGAAGCGCGCCGCTTCGGCTTCCAGCGTCTCGTGCTCCGGTGTATTGCCGCGCAACAGGCGAGACCCCGTGGCGCCGACCGGCGTGCCGGCTGCGAGTGCTGCTGCGACGGCTTTGGCCAGGCGCGGCGAGGCTGCAAGTCCGAGATAATCATTGGAGGCGAAATCAAGGCCAGCCCGCGGCGACAACGTGCGCAAACGGTTCTTGCGCGTGAGCCCGCTCAGCGTCGTCTCATAGCGGTCGAGCAAGCCCCCTGCGCTCACAAGCTGGAAAGCTCCATCGGTTCAATACCGAGCTTACGAAAAAGCGCAGTGTCCTTATCCTCACTCGGGTTGTCCGCCGTCAGCAGCGTATCGCCGACAAAGACGGAATTGGCGCCGGCAAAGAAGCACAGTGCCTGCATCTCCTCGCTCATTGCCGTGCGGCCGGCCGACAAGCGAACATGGGATTGCGGCATCAGGATACGGGCAAGCGCAATGGTGCGCACGAATTCGATCGGCTCTATCGGCTGCTCATGACCAAGGGGTGTGCCTTCAATCGGGATCAGCATGTTGATCGGGACGCTGTCGGGCGGCTCTGGGAGATTGGCGAGCGTCACCAGCATGTCCACGCGGTCGACCGGTTCCTCGCCCATGCCGACAATGCCGCCGCAGCAGACTTTGATGCCGCTGTCGCGGACATTGGCCAATGTTTCGAGCCGGTCAGTGAACGAGCGCGTCGTGATGACTTCGCCGTAATAGCGCTCTGACGTATCGATGTTATGATTGTAGTAGTCGAGGCCCGCTGTCTTTAGCTGCTGCGCCTGCTCAACATCGAGCATGCCTAATGTCATGCAGGTTTCCATGCCAAGCGCCTTGACGCCTTCGACCATGGCGACCACGACCTCCATGTCGCGCGCCTTGGGGCTGCGCCACGCCGCGCCCATGCAATAGCGCGTCGCACCCGCATCGCGCGCCTTGCGGGCTTCCTCGATGACGCGTTCGACCGCCATCAGCTTGGAGGCCTTCAGTCCGGAATTGTGGTGCGCGGACTGGCTGCAATAACCACAATCCTCGGGGCAGCCGCCGGTCTTGATGCTCAGCAGCCGGCTGAGCTGAACGCGGTTGGGATCAAAGTTCGCACGATGGACGCAATGTGCGCGAAACAGCAGTTCGTTGAAGGGAGACTCGTAGAGGGCCCGGGCTTCGGCTTGGCTCCACAGGCGGCGGCTTCTGGCAGCTCCCCTATCTGCGGTCGAACCTTCCGTGGGCGAAACAAGCGTCATGATTTCCCCTATCCGTGAGCAGGCCCGCGCTGTTTACAGCAGGCGGCGGGTTTTTCCAGCCGAAATCTGAAATTCACCGCGGGTCAAAATGTCATTTCCCTCGCAGCCGGCACAATGGGCCCAAGAACCGACCGAGGCGAAGTGTCGGCAGGACGCGGGCGCATTTGCTCGACCTGGCCTTGAGGACCCTGCCGGTTCGGCTCCTCGCCGGTGTGTCCAGAACAATCCTAATGAAGCTGGTAACATGTCATTCAGCCGGACTGTCTATAGCAACAATATGACGCCGCGCAGCAAACGGATTCTGGGCAAATCTACAGTCGTGACGATAATTGCAGTCGTCGCGACTTTCGGGCTGTCGTTCACGGCAAGACTTGGCCTGCAGATGCCGATCGACTGGCTGAGTTGGGTGGAATGCACCGTCATCCCCATCCTGATCGGAATGCCCGTTAGCGCCTTTATCTTCACCCAGGGGGAAACGATTCAGGAAACATGTGACAAGTTGGAGAAATCATACACAGCCCTGAGAGAGGCGCACGACAGGCTCACCTTCGTATCCAGTCACGACCCGATGACAGGCCTTCTCAGTCGCGGTGAATTTATCGCAAGAATGGACAGAAAGCGTGACGAAGGTGAATGCGACACACTGCTCCTGATCGATCCGGATCACTTCTCCTTGATCAACGACCAACACGGCCATTCCAAAGGTGACGAGGCTTTGGTTCGAATTGCAAAGGCGCTAGTTTATCTGACACGCCCGGGAGACTCGATCGGTCGTCTTGGCGGAGAAGAGTTTGGTGTGTTGTTACGCAGCGCGCGTAAAGAACAGGCAGCTACCATCGCGGAAAACATACGCCGTCTTGTCGAGGCGGGTCCGATGGCGAAAGGCCAACAGGACGGCGTGAAAGTGACTGTCAGCATCGGCGGCGCGGAAATCTCTCCCGATGCAGATGCTCAAGACGTCCTTCGCACCGCCGGACGCTGCCTTTTTGAAGCGAAACAACGTGGACGAAATCGTGTTTCGTTCGACTATGAAGCAACCAGGTTGCGGGCCGTGACGCCATAACCCAGCTTAGGCCCAGCCTGACGCGGGCAGAATATTGCCCGAAACCGGCCTGCCTTCGGCCTGCCCATTCGCACGACCAGCCCCAGCCACCTCACAAGCCGCACAGCCTTGCGGACCGTTTTCCGGTAGACGGCATTGTTGGAGCCGTCTCCCAAGTGACACAAAAAGCCCGCTCCATTGTCTGGAGCAGGCCTTTATGTGCGGTACTCAGAACCTTGCCGCTGCGCGAAAGATAGAAGCGAATGGTAAACACCGACTGAAGGTCAGTGCCGTTTTGATGGCCTTTGAGCTTCCGGCCCTGCTAGCCGACAAATGCTGGCGAGTTGACAGCTTGCTCAATGCAGGCCGAACTCGCGCAATCCCTCCCCTCGCGGCGCGGCGCGGCTTCATCACCGTTGACTTGCCGCGGCCGCGCGAGCGCAGCGAAAGCCGGTTTATGCGGGAACGATGACCACGGATCGGCAGCCACTCGCTGCTTTCAATCCAGCTCCGCCACGCGGGATGTTCGGTTACCCGGAAACGGCTGCCCAGCAATTGCGCAGGGTCGCGACGTTGTCTTTAACTGGCCGGTCGTGACGCCATCCGAGAATGCCGGGTCTTGCAATTTTTTCTTTGCTGCGTCTAATTCCAATGCCTTGATCTGAACCGGCCTGGCACAACTGCCAGGCCACACTGCAATTGTTACGAAGGAATACGTACATATGGCGACCGGCACCGTGAAGTGGTTCAACAGCACCAAGGGATTTGGATTCATCCAGCCCGACAATGGTGGTCAGGATGTTTTCGTCCACATTTCCGCTGTCGAACGAGCGGGCCTCTCGACCCTCGCTGATGGGCAGAAGATCAACTACGAGATTGAACAGGACCGGCGGACTGGCAAGTCCTCCGCGGGCAATCTCAGCAAAGCTGGTTGATTTTTCTGCTGCGTCCCGGCAAGAGTCGGAAGGACGCGGCTAGGTCCCGGATGTTTTGGCGACCGCTCGACAAGAGCGAGCAAGAACGTGGGTAAACTGCAAGGCCTGGGCAGCAGATTGCTGCAAGGGCGTTGCGAACTCCTATGAAATTGAGTCGTTCGAAGGGAAGGCGGGGCTGGTCCCGCCTTTTGATATTCCACGCAGATTAGGCCAGTGGGTGCTGCCCATCAGAACAAAGCCCAAAGATTGACGTCAGGCTGCGGCCTTCTTGCCGGTCTTCTTAGGCGCCGGCGCTTCCGCCTCTTTCGGTTTGCGGCCGAGACCCATCGTCTTGGCCAACGCCGAGCGCGACGCAGCATAATTCGGCGCGACCATGGGGTAATCCGCCGGCAGGCCCCATTTGGCGCGATAGTCGTCCGGCGTCAGCCCGTAGCGGGTCGAAAGATGGCGCTTCAGCGACTTGAATTTCTTCCCGTCGTCAAGGCAGATGAGGTAGTCCGGCGTCACCGACTTCCTGATCGGCACAGCAGGCTTGAGAACCTCAGGGATTTCTGCGGGAACGTTGCCGATCGTGCCTTTCAGTGCTGCGTGCACTTGGCCGATCAGCGCAGGAAGATCGCTCACCGGGACCGGATTGTTGGAGACATAGGCTGAGACCACATCAGCGGTGAGCTCGATGAGGGCGTCGATTGTGTTGTCGGCATCTTCTGCCATGAAAACTCTCCGGGGTAGCTTGAAAGATATCGGCGAAGTGTTGCTTCATAGTGGTGGTTGTCGGTGGAAGCAATAATTCCCCGACAGACTTTGCGTGCTGCGGTAAACAGCTACATCCTGACTTTGCGCGCGTATTGATCCGGTGGTCAGACCCGGTCCTGATCGAGCGGCCGCTGCTCTCCACTCGATGAGGAGGGATAATCGTAAACAATTTCCACGCCCCCGCCGGGTACCACAGCACAAATTTGGTTTCGAGGGGGTCCCCCTTAAGCAGGGCGCGGCGTGCAGTGTCTAGTACTGCGCTGGTGGGGTCGCCCGACGACGTCGGTCGCGTATTGTGGAAGATTGACGGTTCTTCGATTGCTTACCGGAAAGGCGGGTCTGCAACGTCGTAGATATCCGATTTGGCCAGTTCATGCACGCGAGATCCTCGGTCTCATCGAGAAGCCGACTCTCCTCCTGACGGTTGTCGAGTCAAGCAGATGAAAGGCGGGTGTTCCCCCCGGCGGCAGGACTCGTTGCTTGCTGCCAGCTGCACAAATCCCGGTCACCACTGCGATGGCTGAAGCTCTGCTCCCCCCGTCACTTTGGAAGCCATCGAGGGCTACGATCAATTTTGACCTCAGTCGCTGCGTAGAATTTTTGCTTCTAACGCCGCTGCAACGAAAGCCCGTCTCGCTGCCGGTGTCTGGGCTTCTCCACGCAAAACCTGAAGACATGCATCCATAGCCAGTTTTCGCTTCTTCGTCTGATGAGGGAAACTCCGCAGCAGGATCGAGGCTGCGTCGTTCACATCGAATATGACGCGCTCACGGTCATGCCGGCCAACTTGCACCACCACGGGCCGGGCGAACCTGCTCGACATGCAATTACACTCTCAGTTCCGACCATGACACGATTTTCGCGTATCATGACGTTGGGACAATTTATACATTTCTGACTAGGGCCAGAGCAGAACTGGCAGTTGCCCAATCAAGCAGGCCGCTATGTTCCGGCCTTGTTGCGCAAGAAAGCACAGCGGAATTCTGTCGCGTCCGGAACGTGAAGCGGCGGGTGCCAGTCTTGACGCGGCCCCTGCCGCAATGGCGACGCTGCTAGTGGTGCGCGGGTGCCGAGAGAGGAAGAGGGCGGGCGGGTTGCGGTGGCGGATAAAGGTCCGGGAGAGAGTCTCCCGGCGCCCGCCAAGGAGCAACACCAATGACCCAGATGGAAATTCTTGCGCCCAAGCGCAACGAGCGTGCCGGTTACAAGGTCGACCCCAGCCGCGGCCAGCGTATTGGCCGCGTGTCGTCAGAATGGTTCAACCGGCCGACGGACGAGCGATACCTGTCGCTCGACGACCTTGGAAATGCGGTGAAGAGCCGGTCGGAGCGCAGCAAGACCCGCATCGTCGAAAGTGAGCTGATCCGCGTCGAGGCCAGCCGCGACGATCCGGAGCGCCTAAGGCTAATGCTGCCCGATGCGCCTGCCCCTGTTGCCCCCACGCATTGGAGTTTTGGCCAACTCGCCAGTTTGGTCGGCGCACCGGCCACCTATCTGCGGCAGCTTCCAGCCCCGCTCGCCGCGATCAACCTTCAGCACGGTCTCCTCAACCACCGCGCCGAGCAGGTGAAGACGCTGGAAATCGAGAACGGACGCCTCGAGCTGCGAGCGGTAACAGGCCCTGATTACGGCAGAATATTTGACTCAGAACTGGTCGACGCCGTGCAGAAGATCGCGGGAAACGGTACCGGCGACACGCGTTGGAAAGTACCCGGCGTGCTCGACTGGTCGACAGGTATCTACAATCCGCACGTCGACATCTCCCGCGACACCACGACGCTCTACGCGTCAGATCGCGATTTCTTTGTGTTCCTCGTCGACGATCTGAACCCGATCGAGGCCGGGCGGCTGCCGAATGGGGAACCGGATCTCTATTTCCGCGGCTTCTATTGCTGGAATTCCGAAGTCGGAGCCCGCACCCTCGGGATTGCCAGCTTCTATCTACGTGCAGTGTGCCAGAATCGTAAGCAAGCGCGGCTTCTCCAAGTCCGAGACCACGAAGATCATCGATACTGTTCTCATGGAGGAAGGCAGACCACCGGAATCGATTTTTGATTTCGTGCAGGGCATCACGCGGGTCGCGCGCGACAAGCCGCATCAGGATGTCCGCCTGGACATGGAGGGAAAAGCCAAGAAGCTTCTCGACTTCGCCGCCTGATCCTGCGCAGGCCGGCAACGAAAACTCTCGTCGCCGGCCTGCCACCGGGCCGTCTCCATCAATCCCAGCGCGGTCCTTCGAAGCAAGTGGACGGCGCTTTTCTCGTGGGAGGACGCGGTGACGCCAACATGCTGTAGGCGCCTCGGGCGCGGCTCGGCCGCGTCTAGATCCGCGAGCCGAAACCAGCAGCGCTTCATGTCGAGCCTGCAAGTCGGGAGGCGGCGCTGGCGTGAGGCCTGGAGGCAGAGGGGGGAGGGGAGGGTTTTTGACGGGCTTGGAGGTTCGGGGAGAGGCCCCGGGCCGCCCGTCATGGAGAACCTGACCATGGCAAAGAACGCCATTCAGAAGATCGCGATGAACGCCGCGGAGAATATTCCCTATTGCAAGCTAATGCTGTCGCAGAAGAATGTTCGGCGCATCAAGGACGGCGTGTCGATCGAGCAGCTGGCCGAAGACATCGGGCGGCGAAAGCTGATCCAGAGCCTGAACGTCCGTCCCGTGCTCGACGGCGAGGGCGAGGAGACCGGCATGTTCGAGGTGCCCGCCGGCGGGCGGCGTTATCTGGCGCTCGGCATCCTCATCAAGCAAAAGCGCCTGGCCAAGAACGAGCCAATCCCCTGCGTTGTCAACCGCGGGCAGGAAACCACGGCCGAAGAAGACTCTCTTGCCGAAAACCTGCGGCGCGCCGACCTGCACCCGCTCGACCAGTTTCGGGCCTTCAAGACGCTCAGCGATCAGGGCCTGGATCCGGAGGAGATTGGCGCCCGCTTCTTCGTATCGCCTGCGACGGTGAGGCAGCGCCTGCGGCTGGCATCGGTGTCGCCGAAGTTGCTCGAACTCTACGAGAAGGACGAAATACGGCTCGAACAGATCATGGCGTTTTCGATCTCCGACGATCATGCGCGCCAGGAGCAGGTCTGGGAGCGGATCTCCAGCTCGCACACGCAGGAACCGTATTACATCAGGCGTCTGCTGACGGATACGACGGTGCCGGCTGATGATCGCCGTGCCGTCTATGTCGGTACCAAAGCCTATGAGGCTGCGGGCGGGGTCATCCTGCGCGACCTGTTCGAGCAGGATGCCGGCGGCTGGTTCCAGGATGCCGCACTTCTCGAGCAGCTTGTCTTCGACAGGCTGAAAATGGATGCCGAGGCGATCCGCGCCGAAGGCTGGAAATGGGTCGAGGCGGCGATCAGCTTTCCCTATGGCCACACCTCCGGCATGCGGCGCATTTATGCCGAAGCGCAGGAGCTCAGCGCCGAGGAGATCGAACGCTACGACGCGCTGAAGGCCGAATACGACAAGCTGGATGCGGACTATGCCCGGGCCGAGGATGCCGACGAAGCAATCGAGGCGAAGCTCGACCAGCTGGGTGCCGAGCTCGATGCGATCGACGATCGTCCTCAAAGCTACGATCCCGCCCAGAAGGCCACTGCCGGTGTGTTCGTTACGCTTGCCGCGAACGGCAAGCTCCAGGTCGACGCCGGTTTCGTGCGGTCCGAGGACGAGCCGCGGACCGAAACCGGCGGCATCGATGAAGGGGAGGAAGGGGGCGCTGACGGCGGATCCAATGGCGACGACGATGGCGATGATGTTGTCGTCAACGGCAAGCCAGTGAACGACAGCGCTAGTGACGACGGCGAGGACGATGGCATTAAGCCACTGCCCGATCGGCTCGTCTTCGACCTGACCGCGCAGCGGACGCTGGCATTGCGCAACGCACTCGCCGGTGACGCCGACATCGCCATTGTCGCCGCACTTCATGCCTTCGTCCTGCAGGTCTTTTATCGCTTCGCGCCGGACACGTGCCTGGAGATCAGCCTGAAGAGCGGCAACTTCAGCCAGGTCGACGGTCTTGCCGAGACATCCTGGGCCAAGGAGATCGCCGAGCGGCACGAAGCCTGGGACCGCGATTTGCCCTATGAAGCGGATGGCCTTTGGGACTTCCTTCTCGGCCTCGACGAAGCAAGCCGCAAGGCGCTGTTCGCGCACTGCGTCTCGCTGACCCTCAATGCGGTGTTCGAACCCTGGAACAGGCGAGCGAAGGCGCTCGAGCATGCAGACGTGCTTGGTCGCTCGCTGCAGTTCGACATGGTCGACGCCGGCTGGACGCCTACCGTCGAGTTCCTCGGGCGGCTCACCAAGGCGCGGATTTTACAAGCTGTCCGTGAAGCGCGTGGCGCAGACTCCGCGCAGCTGATCGACCACATGAAGAAGGACATCATGGCCCGTGAAGCTGCCCGTCTTCTCGAAGGCTCGAACTGGCTGCCCGAGCCGCTGCGCCTTAAGATCGATGAAGTGGCTACCGATGGTGGCGACGCGGTCGCCGGCGACAGGTCGGACGAGGCTCTCGATGCCGCCGAGCTGCCGGCCTTCCTCGCCGACGATGCGGATTCGTCCTCCGATGAGCCGGTGACCATCGACAGCGACGAGGCGGACCACCTCCAGGCCGCCGAATAATCGGCCTCACGCTCGCACAGGGCCCGGCACTCCCCGCCGGGCCCATTTCAGTTCCAACTCACTCTCGAGCCCGGGATCGCCATCGCGACCCCGGGCGCTTGCGTTTCATGGAGATCGACATGTTCGACTGGAACAGAAGCTGCTCCTACGACGAGCAACAGAAGAGACATTTCCACACCACAGCCCGTTCACGCCTGAAGAAACTTGCCGCTGAATTAAACCTGCCATCGGGCAGCTATGACCTGCGCTCACACAAGGCGGGCATCGCCGTTTGCGGTGAAATTACCCTGCACCATGACCGCGCCTACATCCAGGTCGGCCAGTTCGGTTTGTCCTCAGGTCACGGCATCCTGATCCGCACCTGCAAGGGCCGCAAGGACTATACTGGCGGAGCCAACCACTTCGTCGCACTCCGCATGCTGGACGACATCCCGGCGCTCGCCGCCGCCGTGCGTGCCATCACCGGGGTTGGTCGAGACGCTTCGCGTTCCTCCGAACGACGCGCCGCCTGAACCCCTGCAAACCCCATCATCGCCGATGGACGCGCCGGCCGCAGGCTCGGACCGTCGCCAGCCACAACACACCAGGCAGTTGCCATGGCGCGGTGATGCCGCGCGTGCCGACCTGCGCTCAGGAGAACCCCATGACCGCTCATCCACCGTTCAGGAAGGTGCTCGACGGCGTCGCCACCCGCGAGCAGATGTTTCAACTGTTCAGCCGACACAAAGACACGCCCGGCATCGATCCGCTTTCCGGCACTCCCTATTCAGCCGAGTGGTTCGAGATTACCGCGTCCGAATTCCACTTCATGCTCGATTTGTTGCCGCCGCTCTTCATGCGCACGGGCATGTTCGGCATGTCGGAGTATAAGGCCGGCAACGTCACCAGCGTATTCTTCGCGATCCGGATCCGGGGCCGTGAACGCTGGTTTCATGGCTTCTGCGATCTCACGGATCGGCAGTCGCCAGACAAGATGCGCGCCGCCATCATCGCCCACGAGACCGGCGCGAGCGACAGCATGACCCGCTCGGGAAAGCTCGAGGCGATCTGGAACATAACCCCTGTCGAAGTCAGGGGCATTGCCCGCAATGCAGATCCCGAGACCGGGTGGGCCGAACATCGCGGCAAACGCACGATTCTCGTCAACGCCGGAAGGCATGATGCTGCCTTCAAGCTGCTCGATGATCTGTCGGATCTCGAGATCGACGAGTTCCTGTCCAAAGTGCGATTGCGTCGGAGCTAACGAAGAAAGACGACGATGGGCATCTATAAGAACCGCGCTTCGGCGGAGAAGCGTCTCCATCACGGTGACCGAGTTTCGCTCAATGGATGCACCCGCGTACGGCCCATCCTCAAGCTGTTGAGACATGCGAGACCGTATGGCCAACTGCCCCGAGGATACAAGCATCTGGCCCTCAGCAAAACGTGGCGTCAGTGCCTGCCACGCGGGAGGTATCCGGCATTGCGCAAAGCGCCGATGAACAGGCTGGCCGAGCCGGCGATACTCGTCCTGGCCTGCGTTGCGAGCGGCAGCGTGTTCCATTCCTCCAACGGAGCGATAAAGCTGGAGAAAGTGCCATTGACCATGCAATGGCTGGTCGACAAGCCCTGCTTATCCAGCATCAGAACCGCTGTCTGATTGCTTGGATACCGGATGGCGGCAACGCGCTGAAATTCCATGTCGCCATCGATGCGCAAATTGAAAAGCAGGACGCCGTGGCTTCTGTGGGCGATTTCTGCGACTTTTTCCGCGAAAGGAACAGAAAGCGCACGAACGCTGTCGACCGCCATCCCGAAAACAAGCGCGTCCAGCTCATCCGCCGCCATGAGAAGATTAGTTCCCAAGAATATAAGGATTGCAATCGCTCCAGCCCGATTGTGCACAGTCATCGCACACCGCCGGCTGGACGCCTGAGCATCGCGTGTATGAGGCAGCTCTCTCGGTAGGCATGTTTGCCCCCGGTGATTGAGCCGGCGGCCCAAGGCCCATGACACACCGCTTGCTCGTTGCGGGGTTTCTCCGATAAAGCACGACGAGGGCGATAAGATACGTCGGGTACCCGCTAAGACGAGCAGCGACTTGGCTTGCAAGTCATGCTCACATCAAGGAACAGACTATGAAGCGCCAGATCCGGCCATTCATCCTGGAAGTGAAACAGAGGCGCGGCCTGCAAAAGCCAAGCCATTCGATCTGGGGCGATCTCGACCTGTCCAAAATTGCCACGGAGATGACGCATCCAGCTCATGCTGCTCAGCTTCCAAATTCCCAGGTCATTGACTTCAGTATAAGACCCCTTGATGCTGAAGAAGGGGACAAACCACAAGCGGAGTATATCATGGCCGAGTTTCAGGACGCTCAGACTGTTCAGACGACAGTAGCCCCAGCCAAAGTGGAAGCGCCTGAATCCAAGAAGAAAGTGCCGCGAGCAAAGAACGCGAAGGCAGAGTTCGTAAAGCCGGTCCGCATGAACGGAGCGAAACCTGCGCCCCAAGCCGCGGAAGCTCCCGTGGCAGCGAAGACCGCCCGCAAGACATATTCTGAGAAGGAACGCTCCCAGAAGCTTGCCCAGATCGAGAAATCGATCGCTGGCGGCGCGACCAGCAAGATTGCGGTCGGCCAGGCCGGCATATCGGAGCAGACCTACTATTATTGGAAGAGGGCTGCCGCACCTTCCTCTGACAGCGGCGATCTTCGCGATCTTGTCGCACTCGAAGAAGAAAACAAGCGCCTGAAGAACCTGCTTGCCGACCGTCTGCGCAGGGAAAATGCCGAGCTCAAGAAGAAGCTGGGCCTGGCCTAAGAAGCTACGACGGAAATTCAGCCGACGGCTCAAAGCGGTAGCGGGGGCATATCGCCTTCGCCGACCCGCCACACCCAGGAGCCGATCTCCGGTCGCGCGGCGATCATTTCGTCGAGCGACGCTTCGTAGTTCTGGTCTGCTCCGGCCGGAACGACAAAGAGCGCGATCGGCTCGTCCCTGCTCTGAAGCAATGCATTGGCGATCGGCTGGTCGGGTTGCAGGTCAAAGCGCAATCCCTTCACGCTTTTCTCGCGAAGGCGCGCGAGCCCATCGACGAGCCTTTTCTCCGGGACTGTCTCGTAGGGATCCAGTTCTCGGACACCACCATCAAGGCGACCTCCTCGACAATGGCGAGGCCGGCGGGGTTCAGTCCGAACGTCGCGATCGTCATCAGATGCGAGCTGGAATCCGCTGCCCACAGCGACAATTCTTTCTCAAAACGCGCCTGCAAGCGGCGATGCAATGCATCGTCGATGATGAAGGGAAAACCGGGCAGGTGCCTGATGACGATTTTCTGACCGGAGCGGGCGGGCACGATCTCCTTCACCTCGCCGACCAGAACCAGTAGCTTTCGTGGGCCCGGATTTCGGCGGGAGCGCCGTGCCGAGAACCGCGTTGCGACGCTGCTCGATGGCTTGCCTGTTCTCGGCCCGAAACGGCTCGGGCACGAACAGGATATCCGCGAGTGGTCCGCCCCTCACCGTCATTTGCCCGGCAGCCTCGAGTAGATGCCAGCGGACATTCCACCAATGCCGCTTGCCGGACCACCTCGATGTCCAGACCGTCAGTTCGGCCTCGTGCCAGAGATAATGAAGCAGGCCACGCAGCGACATCCTCCTCGGATCGGCGGTCACGCTGGCGGAACTTTGCCCCGCAGGCACCGATGCCGCGCGGCTCCCCGTCTTCGACAGCCTGAAGTCCAACTTGAGGGCCGCCAAGCCGTTTTGCGGATCGAGCTGTATCGCGCTGCCCATCAAGGCGCCCAGCCCGGACAGTTCGTAAGGCGATTCAAAGGAATCACAGGATGGATCATGCCCGCCGCCGCTCAGCGGCATGCGCTTGATCAGGTGAAGGTCGCCGATGCGGGCAATATACATCGGGCAGCCCGGCTCGCGGCACAGGCATAGCGGACGCTCGGTGCGGGCATAGGCGCTCGCCAGCGCCGCCTGCAGGTCAGGCGCTGCCTCCTCGTAGACCGCACTGCCAATTCTGAACCGTCGCATCACCTCCACAGCTCCAGGTCGCCGCCGCATCCCTGTGCGCGCATTCAAGTCATGGGTTTGCACGGAGCGCAACCCCTTTGGTGCATCGGCGCCAGAGGCAGAGGGGAGCCGGAGGCGTGTTGCCCGGCTGGCGCGCAGAGAGTGTCGGCGCGGGCGCCTCTCCCCTCTCGCGAAGGACATCTCCATGAACATCGTTTCGACCACACCTGCCGTTACTCCGACCGCCGCTCCCCTCGACGCGCCGAGGCCGGCCTCCATCGACACCGCCCAGGCGATCTATCAAGCGGCAACGCTGCTTCTGCCTTTCCTCGAGCAGGGCAAGCCTGTCACCACCGCCGCACTGCGCACCGCCATGACGACCAGTTTTGGCGGCAGCGATGCGCAAGGGTTCTGGGTCTGGAAGGACGGCTATGAGGCGCTCGAAGTCGCCCAGGTGCTGTTTTTGCGCCGGTTCGGCCAAGCGATCCTGTCGCGGTCCACCTCGCCGCAGGCAACGCTGGCGATGATCAAGCGCATCGCCGACCTTCTTCCCACCCATACGCGACGGTCCGACGAGAGCCAGGCCATGCAGCAGCTGTCGACGCCCTTGCCGCTGGCCTTCGTCACGGCGCACGCCGCGGCGATCGCATCTTGCGACCTCGTTCTCGAACCCTCGGCCGGCACTGGTCTGCTCGCCGTCCACGCGGAGATTGCGCGCGCCTCGGTCGCCCTCAATGAGCTTGCCGCGACGCGGGCCGATCTCCTCAGCCTGCTGTTTCCCCGGTTCCCCGTCTCGCGGCACGACGCCGCCCATATCGACGATCATCTCGACGCGGGCATCGAGCCGTCCGTCGTGCTGATGAATCCACCGTTCAACGCCGGCGCCTATGTCGACGGCCATGTCACTGACGCGGCATGGCGGCATCTTTCCTCCGCATTCGCACGCCTGCGTCCGGGCGGGCGCCTCGTCGCCATCACCTGCACCGGGCTGTCTCCGGAAAACCCCAAATGGCGGCCGGCCTTCGAGCGCCTGCAGCAGCAGGGCACCGTCATTTTCACCGCGGCGATCGATGGCCGTGTCTACGCCCGCCATGGCACCACCACTGAGACCCGCCTGACAATTATCGACATGGTACCGGCGGCCGACCCGAAAAGCTTCGTCAGGTCGCCGGGCAAGGCCACTGATGTCGAAACGTTGCTCTCGTGGATCACTGATCTGCCGCCCCGGACACCGGGCGGCTTTCCGGACTCGATCGGCGCGCTGTCCAACGTCATGCCGCGCAATGCCGCCATGCACATGGGCGCCCGATCGGGGGCGAGAGCCGCACCCGTCGCTGTCTCAAAGGCTGCTCCGAAGGCCATCCAACCGGTTCGCCCGATTGCGCGGGCGAAACCCGCACGCCAGGTCATGGCAAACAGCACGCCGGCGGTGCCCCTCGCCTATGAGCGACGCGACTGGATGCCGGAAGAGGGCGGCCAGCTCACCGACACGATCTACGAACCCTACGCGCTCCAGTCGATCGACATTCCCCGCGCAAAGCCGCATCCGACGCCGCTCGTGCAGTCGGCCGCAATGGCCGCCGTCGGGCAACCAAAACCTTCCTATCGGCCGCTCCTTCCAGATGCGATCATAGACGAGGGCCTGCTGTCGGACGCCCAACTCGAAAGCGTCATCTACGCCGGCGAGGCCCATTGCGGCCATCTCGCCGGCACCTGGACGGTTGACGAGACCTGCGATGTCGTTTCGGCCGCGCCAGACGGTGCTGCGAACGCGGTCCGCTTCCGCCGTGGATGGTTTTTGGGCGATGGAACCGGCTGCGGCAAGGGACGGCAAGTCGCCGGCATTATCCTCGACAACTGGCTGCAGGGCCGCCGCCGCGCGATCTGGATCTCCAAGTCGGACAAATTGCTTGAAGACGCCCAGCGCGATTGGGCTGCCCTTGGCCAGGAAAAACTTCTCGTCCAGCCGCTGTCGCGCTACCGGCAGGGCACGCCGATCCGCCTTGCCGACGGCATCCTGTTCACGACCTACGCGACGCTCCGCTCGCAGGAACGGGAAGGCAAGAAATCCCGGATTGCCCAGATCGTCGACTGGGTGGGCCAAGAGCCAGGGAGGGCCGACGGCCCGACAGGGAATGCAGTAAAGTCGGCGGGGAGGGACGAAGGCTCGACGAGGATTGGAGAAAACCCGTCGGAGGCGAAAAAATCGTTCGATGGCGTCATCGTGTTTGACGAGGCCCACGCTATGGCCAACGCCGCTGGTGGCAAAAGCGAGCGTGGCGACGTCGCCCCGTCGCAGCAGGGAAGGGCGGGACTGCGGCTGCAGCACGCCCTTCCGGACGCCCGCATCGTCTACGTCTCCGCGACCGGTGCGACCGCGGTCGAGAACCTCGCCTATGCGCAGCGTCTCGGCATTTGGGGCAGCGAGGATTTTCCCTTCGCCAACCGCGCCGAATTCGTCGCCGCGATCGAGGACGGCGGTGTCGCGGCGATGGAAGTGCTCGCCCGCGATCTTAAATCGCTCGGCCTCTATGCGGCGCGCTCGCTTTCCTATGACGGGGTTGAATACGACCTGCTCGAGCATGCGCTGAGCGACGAACAGATCCGCATCTACAACGCCTATGCCGATGCGTTCCAGGTCATCCACAACAACCTGACCGCCGCACTTGAGGCGACCAACATCACCAGCAGGGCCGGCACGTTGAACCGCGACGCAAAATCGGCGGCTCGTTCAGCCTTCGAGAGCACCAAGCAACGTTTCTTCAGCCATCTCATCACCTCGATGATGACGCCAACGCTGATCGGCGCGATCGAGCAGGACCTCGCCGACGGTCATTCGGCAGTCGTGCAAATCGTCTCGACCGGCGAAGCGCTGATGGAACGGCGGCTTGCCGAAATCCCGATCGAGGAATGGTCGGACCTGCATGTCGACGTCACACCGCGCGAGTATGTCGGCGGGTACTTGATGCACTCCTTCCCCACGCAGTTGTTCGAGGAATATTCGGACGCGGAAGGGAACGTCTATTCGCGGCCTGTCCACGACGAAGATGGCAATCCGGTTCAATGCCGGGAGGGCGTTCGCCTGCGCGACGAGATGATCGAAAAACTCGCATCGTTGCCGCCGGTCGGCAGTGCCCTTGACCAGATCATCCACCATTTCGGCACCGACACCGTCGCCGAGGTGACCGGCCGCACGCGGCGCATCGTGAAGAAGACCGGCCGCGACGGTATCGACCGGCTTGCCGTCGAGAACCGCCCGGGCTCGGCCAATCTCGCCGAGACCCAGAGTTTTATGGATGACGACAAGCGCGTACTGATCTTTTCCGACGCCGGCGGCACCGGCCGCTCCTACCACGCCGATCTCGGGGTCAGGAACCAGAGGCTGCGCAAGCACTATCTGCTCGAGGCCGGCTGGCGCGCCGACAATGCCATCCAGGGTCTCGGACGGACGCACCGCACAAATCAGAAGCAACCGCCGCTGTTCCGGCCCATGGCCGCCAATGTGAAGGCCGGCAAACGCTTCCTGTCGACGATCGCCAGGCGGCTCGACACACTGGGTGCGATCACGCGCGGCCAGCGCCAGACCGGCGGGGCTGGGTTGTTCCGTGCCGAGGACAATCTCGAAAGCCCCTACGCGCGGGCCGCACTTCGCCAATTCTACATGCTGCTGCACCAAGGCAAGATCGAGGGCTGCTCGCTCACGACCTTCGAGACGGTGACCGGGCTGTCTTTGACGACCGACGAGGGCGGGTTGCGCGACGAGCTGCCGCCGATCACGACTTGGCTCAACCGCCTGCTGGCGCTGCGCATCGAAACCCAGAATCTGCTGTTCGAGGTGTTCGAGCAGCTGATGGGGGGAAGAATAGAAGGCGCCATCGCCGCGGGAAACTATGACAAGGGACTGGAGACGATCACGGCGCAGAGCATCGTCGTCACCGACAGGCGCACAGTCTACACGCATCCGGTCTCGGGCGCGCAGTCGCATGTGCTGACCGTCGCGCGCAAGGACCGTATGCGGCCGCTCGGCTTGGCCGACGCGCTGGCGATTGCCCGGGCCGAGCCGCAAGCAATCCTGTTGGTCAACACGCGCTCCTGCCGTGCAGCCATACAGCTTCCGACGGCGAGCCTAATGCTCGACGATGGGACGGTCGAGCATCGCGTGCGCCTGCTGCGGCCGACGGACGAGCTGCGCTTCGGCCTCGATGCCCTTGCCGAAACCCACTGGCAGCCGGCCGACCGAAAACGGTTCTACGACCTGTGGCAGGCAGAAGTCGCCGCCGTACCGGAGTTCACCACGAGCACCTTTCACATAGTGACGGGTCTGCTGTTGCCGATCTGGCGTCGGCTGCCAGACCATGATTGTCAGGTCTACCGGATCCAGACCGATGCCG
This sequence comes from Mesorhizobium sp. M0293, assembly GCF_040321735.1. Taxonomy (NCBI): domain Bacteria; kingdom Pseudomonadati; phylum Pseudomonadota; class Alphaproteobacteria; order Hyphomicrobiales; family Phyllobacteriaceae; genus Mesorhizobium; species Mesorhizobium sp. M0293. The sequence continues at coordinate 40,556 of NZ_JAMYSA010000026.1, read as the reverse complement.
GCGAACGCATCATCGGGCGTCACATCGCGCCGACTCTGGTCGCGACCATGTTGCGCAATCTGGGTCTCGACGATATGCCGAGGCTGGCGCCGGAAGATGCCTGGACCGGGCTTGTCGACGGACGGATCGGACTGCAACTCGCCGATGGCCTGATTCTGCGCCGCAGTCGGGTCATGAACGACTACCGTGTCGAATTGATCGGCTTCACCGACGCGATGGTCCCTCGGCTGAAGGCGCTGGGGCTGATCTCCGAGATCATCTCCTGGAAGCTGCGGCTGTTCATCCCGACGACCGCGCAAGGGTCCGCCATTATCGCCACGCTTATCGACAGCCATACGCTGGTTGGCATCACCGACCGTACCTCGGCGGTTTGAGGGGAGGCGATCATGACCGGCTCGGCTTCCGAGCTGGCACGCCGCCTTGGCGAACATGCCGAGGCGGTGTGCCGCGAATATCTCTCCAACGGCAATCGTTCCGGCAATTACTGGATGGTCGGTGATGTCCGCAACACGCGCGGCCGCTCCATGCATGTGCGGCTGAAAGCCAACGCCAAAGGCCCGGCGGGTAGGTGGGTCGACGAGGCGACCTCTGAATTTGGCGATCTGCTCGATGTCATCCGAGAAAGCTGCGGTCTTGTTGATTTCCGTGACGTCGCGGATGAAGCGCGTCGCTTCCTCTCCGTGCCGCTGCCACCGCCCCAAGCTCCTGGCGCGCAACGCCAGCCTGCCGCGGCACCCGGCTCGCCTGACGCCGCGCGTCGCCTGTTCGCCAGGTCCCATCCGATCGCCGGTACGCTGGCCGAACGCTATCTTGCCGGTCGCGGCATTTTGCTTTCGACGCATGAGCGCGCGCTGCGCTTCCATCCTGGCTGCTACTACAGGGATCTCGTCACGGGCGAGACGCGGACCCTGCCTGCGCTGATCGCCGCTGTCACCAGCCTCGACGGGCGTATCACCGGCCTGCAGCGCACTTATCTGTCCTCTGGGCTGGACCCGAGTGGCAAGGTCGGCAAGGCGCCGGTCGCCGATCCACGCCGCTCGCTTGGTCACCTGCTGGGCAACGGCATCTGGCTAGGCCAACAGTCCGGTGCGCCCGTCATGGCCGCCGGCGAGGGCTTCGAGACGATGGCGTCGCTCCGGACGGTGATGCCGGCGCTGCCGTTGGCTGCCGCCACCTCAGCCAATCACCTCGCCGGCCTGATCTTCCCGCCTGGCTGCCGTCGCCTCTACATCGCAGCCGATGCCGACGCCGCCGGCCGGCACGGCATCGAGCGTCTCAGCCAGCGCGCAGGCGAGGCTGGGATCCTCGCCCTGGTGTTGCGGCCGCAGCTCGGCGACTTCAACGACGATCTGCGCCATCTCGGCCCGGCCCACCTTGCCGCATGGCTTAGCGATCAGCTCGTCCCGGAGGATGCCCGTCTCTTCCTGCCGCCCGGATGAATGGGCGGGGCCGGCAGGCGGGCGAGGCGGCGTCACTGGAGGCCTTGCAGGCATGGCGGCGGTCCGCCGGAGAGGCCGCGCCCGCGGCCTGCCTCAGAGGCGACCCCTGCCACCCCCCGGTCACGGCCGCAACGGCTGCGCCGTCCTCCGCTCGCGCTCCGGCCTTCGGTGCGGCCGCGCCCGGGGCGTGGCCGGGATGCGCTGTCAGGCCGCGATGGGCGCGGCCACAACCGACGGAGACACGCCATGACCTACGAGCTTCCTTTCGACGACGGCTACGAGCCCTACCACGCCTCCTCGCCGACCGACCGCGTCATCCTCGAACTGCAGATGTACGGCCATCGTCCGCATCAGGACGAACCTGATGCTCGGCCACTTCCCGACGACGAGGTGATCCGGACCGGGCTTGCCGGCATCGTCGAGACCTTCGCCGGCATGCTTGGCGACACCAGGCTCGAACCCGATCTCGATGACCTGCTCTGGTCCTTCGCAAACGTCTTCCACCGTGCCGCCGAGCGCGTCGCCCGCAACCTCGACCGCAACGAGGAGGCGCAGCGTTCAAGCCAGCAGGAGCAGGACGGCTCGGAGGTGAAGTCCGTCGAGCTGGAGCGGCTCACCGCGGAAGGCATCAGCTATATCGAGCGCCGCAACGTGCTCGAAATCATGCGCGACGAGGCCGCCGACCTCTACGAGGCACAAACCGGATCGGCATGGCGGCCACGCACCGGCTCCAAGGTCAGTCACCAGGCAATGACCGCGTCGGTGATCGACTCCAGAGACTTCCTCGCCGCCCGCCGTCGCGCCGAAAACGAGGTGCTCGTTCCGGCCGGCACCAAGATTGCCTTCGCCGGCGGCCTCGACTGCAACGATCACGACCGGATCTGGGATGCGCTCGACAAGGCCCGCGAGAAGCATCCCGACATGGTCCTGCTCCACGGCGGCAGCCCGCGCGGCGCCGAACGTATCGCCGCCTGCTGGGCCGAGAACCGCAAGGTCACGCAGATCGCCTTCAAGCCGGATTGGAACCGGCACGCCAAGGCGGCTCCGTTCCGCCGCAACGACCAGCTTCTCTCGGTGGTGCCCTACGGCCTGATCGTCTTTCCCGGCTCCGGGATCACCGACAACCTTGCCGACAAGGCCCGTCGGCTCGGCATTCCCGTCTGGCGGTTCGCGGAGGGCGGCGCGTGAGCGCCGTTTTCTTGCAAATCTGGCGAATCCAGATAATATCGAGATCGATCAAGGAGTCTAGCCATGCGCCAGTTCACGACGGGGGATCTCAACAAGCAGGTTGGCGACGTCACCGACGTTGCCAGCCGCGAACCCGTTATTCTTACCAAGCACCGGAAACCCCGGTTCGTGCTGATGAGTTACGAGCACTACGAACGGATGCGCATCGGCGGCGATCCCCGCCGCGCATACCATGTCGCCGAGATGCCGGAGGAACACACGGAACTCTTCGCCGCCGAGATCGACCGATTGGCGCGCGGGGAAGGATACGATGATGAGCGGTAGATTTCTGCCCGGTCAGGTGATCTCCTATCCTTATCTTTGGGCATGGCAATACGAGCGCGGCGAAACGGAAGGTCGCAAGAGCCGGCTGACCTGCGTGGTCATCGCTGTCTGCGGCGCAAGAGATGGCCTGACCCATGTCGCGCTCCTGGCGATAACCACCCAGCCACCAACCAGCGATCGGGTCGGTTTAGAAATCTCCACTATCGAGTGCCGCCGCGCTGGTCTGACCGATCTCAAACGCGGCTGGATCGTGGTTGACGAATACAACTACGATATTGCCGAACGCTCCTGGTACATCGAAGCCGACGCTAAGCCCCTCGGTCGTTTCAGCAAGGCATTCATGATGAAGATCGCAGGCGCCTTTATCGAAGCGCGCAGCGAGGGCCGCCGCGTCAGCCGTCTGGATTGACGTTCTCTTTTCGCGGCCATGCGCTCGATCCAGGACGGGAGCCTCTGGCTGGCCGACAAGACCACTAGCTCCAAGCGCGAAGCGCCACTAGCCAGATGCGCGTAGCGCCTCCGGCAGCTGCAGGATCCGGGCGCGCCGGCCTGCGGCCCGCCGGGCTCTCGTCGCGGCGTCCCGCCGCTTCCCGAGCCGGCTTTGCCGTCTCGGCCTTCGGGTGACGATCCCTCGCGCAGGGCCAAGGGAGAGGGCGGCCGGCGCGGGGCGGGGGACGCGGGAGAGAAGGGAAAGTCACCATGTCGATGATATTCATAGGTGGATCACGCGAGATATTCGAGCTGCCGGAACCTGCCATCGCTCGCATCGGCGCAATCGTTGCTGCCGAGCACGGCGTGCTGGTTGGCGACGCGTCGGGAGCCGATGCCGAGGCGCAGGGCCTGCTCGCGGGCTACAAGTACGAGCATGTCGGGGTCTTCCATGCCTGCAAGGAACCCCGCAACAATCTGGGCGACTGGGCCGCCTACCATGTCCCGTCACCTGGAGGCACTCATGGATCTTGGTACGACGCCGCCAAGGACCGGGAGATGGCGCGGCGCGCCGACTTTGGCATGATGGTCTGGGACGGCGCATCACCCGGTACGGCCGTCAACGTGCTTCGGCTCGCCATCGCAAACAAGCCGTGCGTCATTTACGATCTGGCCAGGGGCCGGATGGCAACGACGTACAATGTGGAGGACTGGTGCGCCATGCTCCGCCATGCCGGTTCGGACATTCGCCGCCAAGCCGAAGCCCGCATGATGCCGGAGGAGCGTCTAACGTTGCCAGGATGATGGCTGCCGACAGCCCGGCGGGTTTAATCCGATATGTTGATCCGGCTCCGCGCCGCCTAATCCACTGTATGTGCGGACGGAGCCGGCCCCTTTCGAAACCGGTCCACGCGCAGAGCCGCGGGGCGTTGTGCGGATGATCATCTTGACGCTTCTCGCCTCTGAAGCGGGTGCAAGCGTGCCGAACAACATCCTGGCTTGCCGGGTCATCCAACCTGACTGCGCGGTATCGTCCCCGAGGGGCGTGAAGGCCGCTGCCAGCCGGCTCCGATCTCGAAACCACTCTGCCGCCAGACCGAACATGCAAGGCGGCCACGCGCCGGGCTGCTGTTCGATGTGTTGGCGATGCCGACGACATGACCCGAGAGGCTGCAGCATGTTCCTGCGATCCGGCAGCGTTGCGTCGGCGGTCTAGCGATGGCGGCCTGAGTTCTTCTCCTTCGGTCGCATCCGGGGCCATTCCCGTTTCATGTCGCCTTTGTAGACGACCGCCTGCTTTGTGCGGTCAACCCCCGTTGGGGTACACTCGGCGAATATTCAGGAAAATTCGATTTCTGTTTCTTATCTGCGGGCAGGCGAAGGGCCTGCCCGCTATTTTTCGGCAAATAGAATTTTCCAGAATTTTCGCCGAGATGACCGCAGCAGGACGGTCCTCTCCTTTGGCGCCATCGGGAATGGTCCCGATGCAACCGAAGGAGAACTACCATGGCCACCACGATCGCAAACCTCACCACCAAGTCCGACGGCTCGATGGAAGGCGTCTTTGCCACGCTCCGGGTCAACGCCCCGATCACTCTCATCCCGAACACCAACAAGTCGCGCGAGGACGCGCCCGACTACCGGATCGTCAACAAGCGCACGGGCTTCGAGATCGGAGCGGGCTGGCACCGCATCTCCCAGCGTTCGGGCGAGGAGTACCTCTCGGTCAAGCTGGAAGCACCAGAGATTGGCGTGATCTTCGGCAATCTTGCTCCAGCCCCGGGCGGCGAGGAAAACAAGAAGGTCATCCTCTGGAACAACCCCCAGTGAGGCATCGGTGGCCCGCCCCGCAAGGGGCCCGCGCCCCACCCGGAAAATGAGGTTGCAATGAGCCGCTACACCATCACTGTCACTGGCACCGTCACCGGACAGGGCCGCTCGGACCCAGACGCTGTCATCGGCTACGATCCACCACTTCGGACCTACTTCCTGCAGGCGTTCCCGCACGAAGAAACCGACGAGCCCGGTCTTTGGCTCGGCACCCACGATCGCGCGTTCCAAACGCTTGAGGATCTTCACCGCGCAGCCATCTCACACGGCTACGACTTCATCCCGCTGTCGCCCAAACTGGCCGCAAAGCTGGTCGACGACAAAGCGGCAGCCAGCGGGCGTCCGGTGCGAGACACAATCCTCGGGCCGGTGCTGAAACACCTCAACCAACCCAAGTAGGCAACACATCTCAGGGCCCGCGCCGGGGTGGTCCGTGGCGGGGCCGTTTGTTGGGCGTTGGAAAGGCGCCCCGCACATCACCCGTCACGGCATGCGAGAGCGACTCCAAAACCGCCGATTATTCCTTCGGCAGTTTGTGCTTATGAATGCGGATATAGTCCTGGACAGCCTTTCGCAGCAGTTCGGTCATGCTGTGCCCGTTGCTGATCGCCAGCAACTTGAACTGGCGCTGCTCCGCAGCGGTCAGGTAGTATCCGCAGCGGATCATCTCCTCCTCGCGAATCTTCTTTCCGGCGATGGGGTCCTTTTTCTGACCCTGCCGCAGCAGCTTGCGGAAATCGGGCCCGACTGCCGGGGATGGCTTTGTCGGTTCCTGCATCTGGGGCGTAGCTTGCTCCTTGATCCCTGATGGCTCGGCCTTCTGTGGGATGAACATGCTGGGCAGCGCCGGCGGCTGCGTGGAGATCGCCTTCATCATGCGGGCTTTCTTGTCGTCACCGGCTTTAGGTGCGGTTTCTTCACTCATGCCGCGTTCCTTGTGGCTTCGATGAAGGTTTGCAGAAGGTCATCGAAGACCCCTTCGCTCTCGGCAATCGCCTTCGCGTCGGGCACCTCGGGGCTGTAAAGGGTCTGCCCGGTCTGAAGCTCGCGGTAGGCAACGCGATTGTGCAGGACGTGTTTCGCAATGGGCGTGCCGTTGGCCTGGATGATGGCGCGCAGTTCGGTCAGGGCTCGCGCCCTGCCATCGATGATGGTCTGCTTGGTCAGCACGAATATCGCAGGCAGCGGTCTACCCCGGCTCTCGACCGCCAGCGGGATGTAGTGGTCGGTGATCTGGATGGCGGCGGTCACATCGTCTAGGGCAAAATAGACCGGCACGACGACGATGTCGGCCGCGAAGAGCCCGGCCATGAGGTTATCGTTTGTGGTGCCTTCCGTATCGATCAAGACGACCGAGCGTTCACCGTTGTGAGTGGCTGCCGCGCGAAGGATTTCCTGCGGCGTCATCGCGCTCACCATCGTAAGTTTGTCAGGACGATTGCCAGCTTCGCCCAGCATCTGGAACCAGCGGTTCATGTTCTGCCGCCGGTCGCCGTCGATAAGAGTGACAGAATACCCCCTATGCAGCGCGACGGATGCGAGGGTGCGCAGCATCGTCGATTTGCCAGTGCCGCCCTTTGGGATCGCAGCGGAGATGATCATGGGGCCTCCTTCCGGCGTTGTTTCCTTGTTTCCATGTTAACATAGAAACAAGTCATCATGGACACATGAAACAAAATCACGGTTGAAACATGGTGACATTGTCGACGGGGAAGGATGGTTTGGCAACCCAGGCGCGCATCGATAAGGGCTCGCTAAAGGGGCAGTTTTTGCGCAGCTGCTAATCCTCAGGAGAGAAGGGGTCCGGTGGCCCGTCGACCGCGCATTTTCCGACTACGCTTCCGGCTGACCATCAGAGGCCGATGTTTCCATGTTAACACGGAAACAAGTCGCCAACGCATCATAGACACATCGCATCAAATCACGACGGGAACATTTCGCCCGCGCCCGACAACTGGGCCGGTGAGAAAACGCGCCCATAATTTCCTTTCCTCCTCTCCCATTTGTTTTTAATTGGCAGGATAGCCTATTTTGTGATACACACAAAATAGGCGGCGCGGCCCTGGCGGGCCTTAGCGCCCGCAAGCGGGCTTGACAGATGGATGCAGACGCCCAGAAACCAGCGGTGAAGAGCGCGTCACGACGCTATGGCGAGGTGACGCACATCCGGTTTTCGGCTGACGAGCTGGTCGGCCTCAAAGCCATTGCGGAGCGGGACGGCGTAACCGTCAGCGAGGTCGTCCGGCGTCTGGTGCGGGCAGAGGCGGGGCACCTGCCTGTTGCATCAGAGGCGTTGCGACCGGCGATCGTGGACATGACCGATCAGCTGCGCCGCGTCGGCATCAATTTCAATCAGGCCGTGCGCGCCATGAACGACGGCCGAGTTGCCCATGATGAGGATCTTGAGCAGGCGTTGATCGCCGTGGGTGATCTAGTGCGGCAGTTTCGCGAGGAACTGAAGGCGATGACTGGCGGGTCCCGCAAGGCGAGGGAGGCCAGGCCATGAGCCGTCGTCTTGCTGGCTACGCAGCCGAAATCGAACGCTATCTGCGGGGCGCTGCCGGCGTGAAGCGTGAAGACCTGGACGATGACAAGTCACTTGCGGGCGCCCGGCGTGAGGCCGGTGAATTCCAGGCGATGAAGAGTTATGAGCGGACCGGTGGCGCCGGACGCCTCGGGCAAGGACAAGCCGGCCCGACGGCCGGTGGCGGCAGGAACGCCCCTCGTTCGTCGCCGGGAGGATTGGGGGCGGCGGGAAGCTCCATGTCCAGCAGGGGGCCGAAGTCCACTGCTGCTGCGAGCTCGCCCAGGGCCGCTAGCGCTCCGATCATGGTCTATGGCGCCACGCTCGCGGGTTTCCGGCCGGAAGAGGAGGAGGAAGACTGGAAGCGGCGCGGCGGCGGCGGCCGTGGCGCGGGTCGCGCGAGCGCTACAGGACGAGCGGTGCGGGCGGGCTATCAGGCGCGGGCCGTGGCGGCACGGGCAGGCTATGCGGCGGGCGCGCAGCCTGCTGTATTCAAGGTCATGCCCAATCCGCCCTCGACCAAGGAAGCCGCCGCCCGGCTGCTCAATTACATCGGGAAGCGCGAGGACGAAAAAGGCGAGAAACACGACATCGAGATTTTCGACGAGGACGGGCAGGTCCTTGCGACAGGCGGCGCACGAAAAGCGTTCCTGGAAACGTTTTGCGAGACGTTCGAGCCGCCCTTGGAAAATACTAATTTTCTGGAGGTTCGTTTCGAGCTCGCCGGCGAGGTCACCGATGCCGCCTTGAGCGAGGCGTTGAACAAGGCCTTCGGCGCGAAACCGTTCATCTACGCGCAGGGTGGTCAGGCGGTGGAGGTATACGCGCACACCGATGAGCGGGCCGGACCGCTTGCGAGAGTCCTGGCCGGTGGTCGGGAAAATTCGCGCAGCAGGGCGCTCGACAAGATCGAGGCTCGGTTGTCTGAAGCCATGGGCGCCGCAGGGGTGGTCGCCAAGGCAGAGGTAACGGCGGCCGTCAGCCGTGAACCCAAGTCGAAATATTTCCTGCAGAAGTTCATCCGCAGCCACAGCCAAGTCCGCCACGCAAATGGCGAGCCCGTGCCCGGGGTGAAGAATTCCACCAAGGCGGCGGCTTCGGTCTATGAGCAATGGCGCCCGCAGTTTTCGGGGCGAGAGCGCCGCAATGCCTATCACCTGCTTTTCTCCGCAAGAGCCGGCACCGATGCCAACGCCGTCATGGCCGCGGCACGTGCCGTGATCGAGGAGCGAGCGCCTGGATACATGTTCGTCCTGGCGCATCACAAGGACACCAAGCACGTCCATATCCACGCGATGGTGCAGGCACGGTCAGCCGACGGTGAGCGCCTGAAATTCTACAAGCCAGATCTGGTCGCCTGGCGCGAGACCTTTGCGGAAAAGGCCCGGGAGAACGGCATTGCGATGGTGGCGACGCGGCGCATGGACCATGCGATGACGCGGCCATTCACCAAGGAGCATGCCGGGGCCTACAGCCGCGCCCAGAGCGATCCGCACTACCAGGTGAGCGCCAGGACGATCCTGCGGGTGGAGGCCAAGCGGCAACGCCGTTTGGATGGACAATCCCTTGTCGTGAACGGCGATGCAATCGCTGCCGCATGGCAAAAGACTGTGACGACGATGCGGACCGCGGGCGTGGTCGGTCAGGCTCTCGCGGCAGCGGAGTCGATCGGCAACAATTTTCTGCAGTTCCGTCGCGATCGGACAGGGGAGGGGCAGCCAGGTCCTGGCGCGGATCGTGGGACTGATCAGTCGGGGCAGGAGTCTTTCCTGTCCCATCCCGGTATGAGAGAATTGAATGCACTGATAGGAGATTTGAACATGGCGCAGACCCCCTTGGAAATGCGGCGTCAGATGGCCCGCGTCAATCAGGCTCTCGACAACATGCGCGAGACGCTGCCGCCGGCACATCAAGGACAGTTCGAACAGTATCGTGAAGAGGTGAACGACAAGATGCACGACCGTCTGGCGCGGCTGCAATTCGAGCGGCAGCAGCAGCGTCGTGGTGGTGGCGGTGAGGAGCCAATCCCCGAGCGCGAAGCGCGAGGGCGAGACCTCCCAACGCGGGACGATCCCCGCCAGCCGGAGGAGCCGCGCACCGGCACCGAGCAGGAGAAGATGAGAGCCAAGCAGAAGGACGCCAACAAACAGAAGGGACGGCAGTCGGAAGAACAGGACCGTAAGACCCAGCGCTCGAATGATAACGATTACGAGCGCTGAGCAAATTTACGTGCCGGCCCTCTGAAGCGCGGAAGAGCGCAGGGAACCAAAATGTCGCCGAGGCTCGTTCGTGCGTCGGAGGTTCAGGATCAAGAGCCACGCATGTCATTGCGGGGCATGATATTGAAATGTGCTACCTGCCGCATCGCGGGTGGTCAGATGCTGGTCCCCTTTCCGGCGAGCCGAAGCATTTGTCTCTCAAGGTCACCCGTTGGGAATCCAGCACCTGTGCTTTGTCGGACAGTTGCTATTGGGATTTGGCCGCCGCAGCCGCTGCGAGCATCGCCTGTCCCACTTCAACAGCGCCTTGAGCAGTTAGCGTCTCCCCGGCGTTCTGAATGTCGCGCAGCTCTTTATTCTGACTGAGTTTGAATTTTCCAACCAGGCTGGTGATCTCGATCTCCAAGGCCACGATCGCTTTGGTCATCGTGTCTATGAAATCCTTCGGCGCGTCGCCCATCTTCCACGGGGCTGGCTGGTTGGCCTCGTGCATGTGAGTGAGCTTCGCGACGTTGCGGCGCACATAGCGCTCATCGTCCCGGACAGTGATGCGACCATGGGCGTGGGCAACGAGATAGTTCCAGGTCGGCACCTGCTTATGGAATTCGTGTTTGCTTGGATACCAGTTCGGCGAGATGTAGGCGTCGGCCGCTCGGAAGACGACGAGGACTTCATCACCATTGGCAACCTCCATCCAGACAGGGTTTTTGCGGGCGACATGGCAATTGAGGACGCCCTTGTCGCCCTTTGAGCGGTCGAGCTCGAAGGGGATATGGTTGGCGTCGAGTGCGCCATTGTTGTGGGTAATCAGGATACCAAACGGGTGTTTTTCGATAAGATCGAAGAGGGCGTTCTGATCGGGTACGGCGAAATGCGGAGGAACGTACAAAGGGGAATCTCCTGTTAAAGGGCAGTTGTCAGTGGTCAGCGAGGTCTTGGCGAAACAGCAATGGGCGACTTCGCTGCCTGCGACGAGGGTGCCGGAACCCGCTGTCCGCCGCGTTCAAGAACCGCCATCGAGAAGTGGGCGGGCACGTCGGATGCCGCGGCATACGAGTGAGGTTGATCTGTAACGAGGCGCGCACTCTCGCCTGCATTTAGAAGGATCTCGTGGCTGCCCACAGTGACCTTGAGTGAGCCTTGGGTAACCGAGACGAGTTCGCGCGTATCGGGACTGTGCGCATCGGCGGCAAACACATCGCTCGGCATAAGGACCCAGCTCCAGAGTTCGAACATCGTGCGTCCCGAGGTCGATGTGTGAAGCTGTGCCCGGCTGCCTTTGGCGCTCGTCCAAAGCGTCCTGGAAATACTCCGTTCGATCGGGTGGTCGGGTGCTGTGGAAGGTTCGTCGTTCAGCAGATCGGCAACCGATAGCGAGAGCGCCGCCGCCAGGCGGCAAAGGATGCCGATACTCGGGTTTGCCTTACCCTGCTCAAGCGCGACAACCGTCCCTTTCGACAGACCAGTCAGTTTGGCCAGTCGATCAAGGGTCAGGTTTTGGTCGCGTCTCAGATCCTGGATCCGGATCGCAATCGCCTGGCCCAGCTCCTGCTCGGTCTCTATAGGTGTGGGGGTGTTGGTCATTATATTGACTTGGCCTCGCGCTTCGCTTACGGTCAATATAATGACCGGCGTGAAATTGCAACCGCGCTTTAAATCGAGGAATTGGCCAGTGCGCTTTGAAACGAAGGCAATCCATAGCGGTCGAGCTGTCGATCCGTCCACGGGCGCGGTTTCATTACCGCTTCATACCAGCACGACGTTCGAGCGAGGCGCCGACGGCTCGTTTCCGTTTGGGTTCGAGTACACTCGTGATGCGAATCCAACACGCAATGCATTCGAGTCGGCGATGGCCGCGCTCGAGGGAGGATACGAAGGAATAGCCTTTGCGTCGGGCATGGCTGCAATCGCTTCGGTCTTTGAGAGCCATCCCTCGACGGGACGGATCGTCCTTCCTGATGATATGTATTTTGGCATCCGCTCGCTGATGGACGAAACGGATATCGGCTCTCGCTTCGACTTCGCCGCGGTCGATATGCGGAATCTGGATGCGGTGCGCGATGCGGTCACCTCAAAGCGGACTGGCCTCGTGTGGGTCGAGACGCCGTCTAACCCGATGATCCGCGTTGTCGACATTTCGGCCATCTGCAAAATCGCGCACGAGGCCGGCGCCATCGCGGCGGTGGATAATACGTGGGCAACGCCCGTGCTTCAGCACCCGCTTGAACTTGGGGCGGACGCGGTCATGCACTCGGCAACAAAGTACATTGGCGGCCACTCGGATCTGATGGCGGGCGTCGTTGTTGTGCCGCATTCATCGCCTCTAGGACGGTCGCTACGGATGGTCCAAAAACACAAGGGCAGCGTCGCAGCGCCATTCGACTGTTGGCTGGCATTGCGGGGCCTGCAGACATTGCCGATCCGCATGCGCGCTCATTGTGAAGGCGCCCAGAAGGTTGCCGAGGCCTTGGCGTCTCACCCACGCGTCGAGAAAGTGCTCTTTCCAGGCCTGCAAGATGATCCGGGACACGATCTGGCTACGCGGCAGATGAGCGGTTACGGAGCGATGCTTTCCTTTATCGTCGAAGGTGGAACCGATGCCGCGATGGCGGTGGCTGCCCGCCTCAGCCTTGTTGTCCGTGCGACAAGCCTTGGAGGGACGCACTCTCTGATCGAGCATCGCGCATCCGTCGAGGGTGCGAAGTCCAAAGCGCCAGGCGGATTGCTGCGAATGTCCGTGGGGCTCGAGCACCCTCAGGACATCATTGACGACCTGATGCAGGCCCTGGGCGCAACTGTGTAAGCGAGGCCAGATAGCCCTCGTCTGGCGAAGGATCTGTGATGGGCCATAACCTAGGTGTTTAGTCCCAAGGTTTGATGGGTTGGATCGAGCCTGAATCGTTCGGGCTCTTTTGTCCAGATTTTGCAGATGTATTCAAAGGGCGTGAGGCCCTTGAGGGTCTTCAGTCGACGGCCGAAATTATAGGCTAAGACGAAATCGGCGAGATGCTGGCGCAGTTGGTCATGGCTCTCGTAGTAGAAGCGTTTGACGGTCGCATCCTTGATCGTGCGGTTCATGCGTTCGACCTGGCCGTTGGTCCATGGGTGCCTTGGCTTTGTCGTTCGGTGGTCGATATCGGCCTTGGCGCAAGTATGTTCGAAGGCGTGCGCCCATATGATTTCTCCCGCCGCCATGGCTTCCTTGATCAGCGGAACGGCCGAGCCGCCGGCACCTGGGGTCGTGAACTGAATGCCGTTGTCGGTAAGCACTGTGTGGATCTTGTAAGGGACAGCATCAAGAAGATGGCGCAGGAAATCGGCGGAGACCGCTGTCGTTGCCTTCTCGTGCAGCTCGACGAAAGCGAACTTCGAGGTCCGATCTATGGCCACGAACATATGCAGCTTGCCCTGCTCGGTTCGGACCTCGGCGACGTCGATATGGAAGTAGCCGATTGGATAGGCCTTGAACTTCTTCCTTGCCGGCTTGTCGCCCTCGACATCCGGCAACCTGCCTATCCCGTGACGCTGCAGGCAGCGATGCAAGGATGACCGCGACAGATGCGGGATCGTCGGTTGGAGAGCATAGAGGCAATCGTCCAGTGGCAGCAGCGTATAACGCCGAAAGGCGACGATGACCGCCTCTTCCTCAGTCGATAGCACTGTCGACTTCGGATCTCTGGGGCCAGTCGGAAGATCGGCGGCCGACGTCCGGTTCCTCCACTTCCTAACCGTCTTCTGATTGATGCCGTAGCGCTTCGCCAGCGCCCTCAGGCTCTCTTGACTATGCTGTATCGCTCGACGGATCGCCTCTGTCGTCGTGGCGCTCCCATGAAGAACCTGGCCCATAGCGCATCCTTTGATTCGGACGAAAAGTATGCACCATCAAAGCCTGGGATCAAACACCTAGGCCATCTTTGGCGAACACCGGCAGCGACAGCAGAGAATAGGCGGCGAGCCGCGGGGAAGGCCGCTATGAAACGCGCGCAAAGAAGCGGTCGCGGAACTGCAGATTTAGCTGGCTATGGCCCGGATGAGAACTCACACTCCCTTTCGCGCGGCTGGGAAGTTTTTTGTGAAGGACGGACTCCTGCGCTGATAGGCCGGGCGCACAAGCAGTTTATGGCGTTTGCCTGCGGCGTGCGAGATGCGCAAGGAGGGCAGCCAAACGCATCGCGTTCAGGACCCGCTTCGCAGGGACACCGCCCTTGCGCGCCATCTCGACACCCCAATGCATGTGGTCGAGCTCGCGGATCGAATGAGCGTCCGGATTAATGCTGAAGATGCAACCTTGGTCGAGTGCCTGTTGATGCCAGCGCCAGTCGAGGTCGAGTCGCCACGGATGTGCGTTGATTTCGACAGCGACGCCGTGTTTCGCACACGCTTTGAGGACTTTGTCGACGTCGAGATCATAACCGGGCCGGCGCAACAGCTGGCGACCGGTCATGTGCCCGATGATTGTTGTCCGAGGATTTCCGATCGCCTCAATGATACGCTCCGTCTGTTCCTTCTTTGGCAACTTGAAGCGGCTGTGCACGCTCGCGACGACGAAATCGAATGTCTCCAAGATATCGTCCGGGTAATCGAGCGAGCCATCCGCCAGGATGTCTGCCTCGATGCCCTTCAATATGCGAAATTTTCCATTGTATGCCTTGTTCAGCCGGTCAGCTTCGCGGTGCTGTTCAGCAATCTCCTGCACCGAAAGGCCGCCGGCGTAGTGAGCGGACTGCGAATGATCGGCGACACCATAGTATTCGAATCCGCGCTTGTGCGTGGCTTCAGCCATTGCCTCAAGCGTTTCGGTTCCATCGGATGCGGTCGTGTGAGAATGCAGGATGCCATGCAGATCTTCATCCCGAACGAGAACGGGTAGCTTCCGCTTTGCGGCTCGCTCAATCTCGTCCCTGCCTTCGCGCAATTCCGGCTCGATAAACTGCAAGTCTAGAGCTTGGTAGATTTCTTCTTCTGTCGCTGACGCGATCAGTTTTCTCCCGCGATGAAGCCCGTCGGCGTTTAGGGTGAACCCCTTATTGGCCGCGAACGTCTTCAGTTGCTCGAGGTGGTCTGCCGAACCGGTTGCTTCGAGCAGGCTCGCCCCAAAGTGCTTCCTGTCAGTGACAACAAGCCTGAGGGTCGTATCCTCGGATCCAGTCGACTTTCTGCCCTGCGCTACCAGGGCGAAGTCGGAAACGAGTTCGCAACCGCGCCGAAAGTCACCTGCAATGTCGACGCGCGAAAACTCTGGATGCTCTTGCTTCACCGATATGACCGCATGTTCGAGAAGCGCGGCGGCCTTGTGCAGGTGAATTTGTGTTTCGCCGCTTCGCACGATGGCCAAGTTCTGCAGGAGTTTTGCCTGAAGCGCGGCGCCGAGGCCTTTCACTGGGCGTATGCGGTCTTCTCTTGCTGCGGCCTCGAGCTCCGCCAGGGAGTTCACGCCGAGCGCCTGATGAAGCTTGAGTATCTTATCGGGACGAAGCCCAGGTATGGCAAACAGCTCCATCACGCCCGCTGGAACATCCTCGCGCAGTTTCTCAAGGCTCGGGTGCGTGCCGGTTTGGTAAAGCTTGGTCACGATGTCTGCGATCGCGTCGCCGATCCCCGGGATCTTGGTGAGGGCGCCGGCGGCGATGATCCGATCAAGCGGCTGCGACAGCGCCGTCAGACTGTCTGCCGCGCGCAAGTATGCCTTTGTGCGATAGGGATTGTCGCCGCGCATAGACGCCCGTTGCGCGTATTCCCTCGAAAGATTGGCGACGGTCCTCGGATCGATTTTTGCCATGGCTTCAGCCAAACGAGGCCGATGTCCCCAGGTTCCATTCAGGCAAGGCCATGAGCGGTGCGTTGCCCTTTAAATCCCGGCTTTTCTGGCTCCTCCCGCGTCGGACGCTACAGACTGGGCAAGGATTGGTCAGCGCGACCCCATCCCGCCAGAGCTTTGGAGGCTGCGCGTTTCTTTAATTCAGGAGCATCTCCCACGTGGAAATGAGATGGCGAATCTATTGTCTTCATTTCCGCCCACGTGATCGGTGCCGCGACAGGAGCGCCCGGACGTGATCTTGCGCTGTAGGGCATGATAGCGGTCGCCCCGCGCTGATTGCGTAGATAGTCCACAAAGATGCGACCCTTGCGGCGCGCCTTTGACAACACGGCCGTGAAATGGGCCGGATCGCTCTGGGCGACCGCTTGCGCCAGGCGAGACGCGAAGTCCTTCACCTCTGGCCACTCTGCGCCAGGGGTGAGGGGCGCGATGACGTGCACTCCTTTGCCTCCCGTCAGCATCGGAAAAGTCGTGAGCCCGAGCGATTTAAGGATGGCGCGGAACTGAAAGGCAGCGGCGCGGACGGCCTCAAAATCGAGGCCTTCATCGGGGTCGAGGTCGAACACGAGGCGGTCGGCCTTTTCGACATCCTCGATCCGAGACCCCCATCCATGCAGCTCAATCGTTCCCATCTGGACGCAAGTCATCAGTCCGTCGGCATCGTCGACATAGAGATATGGTTCCTCGTGCCCGTCCTTCTCCGTGATGCCGACGTGGTGGACTTTGTCGCCAAAGCTGCCGGCGTCGTGTTTTTGGAAGAAGCACTTCTTCGCGCGGCCCTGTGGGCATCGAACCAGACTGATCGGCCGGCTGCCAACCCAAGGAAGCATGATCGCCGCGACCGCTGCGTAATGATCGGCGAGCTGTCCCTTGGTGATGTTGGACTCCGGATAGATGACGCGGTCCCGGTTGCTTATCGCGATGGCGGTCGTCGCAGACGCCGCGATGTCGCTCGCATGACGTTCCGTCTCGAGCGCGACCGCCTCCGGCTTCTTGTCTTCGCGGAGACCAAGATAGCTCGGATGTCGTAATGTCCCTTCATTTGTCATTTCGGTGAAGGCAATCTCAGCGACCAGTTTCGGACGGAGCCAGTGTGCGCCGCGCACTTCGGCGCGTGGTGCGTCGACGGTCGCGGCCTTCTGCTCAAGCGGCGCCATGATCTTCAAGAGACGAAGAAGTTCAGCTGTATCGAAGCCGGTGCCGACTTTCCCGGCGTAACGCAGCTTGCCGCCGTCATGAACGCCAAGGATCAAGGACCGGAACGCGCGGACCTTGTCGGACGGCGTCCAGCCGACAATCAGAAATTCCTGCCGCCTGATGCATTTGATCTTCAGCCAGCTTGCGCCGCGGGCCGCCACATAACTCGAATCCGCGAGCTTTGAAATGACGCCCTCAAGGCCGGCTGCGCAGAAGCGATCGAGCAACTCTTCTCCGCGACCGAGGATATGGTCGGAGTAACGAAGGACCGGATTTTTCGCGGGCAAGATCGCCTCAAGTTTCGCCTTGCGCTCAAGGAGAGGAAGCCTAGTCAGATCTTCGCCGTCGAGTTGCAGCAGATCGAACGCATAAAAGTCGATAGTCGCCGGGGCACCCTTCAATGCATTCTGAAGCGCCTGGAAATTAGATCTTCCTTCCGCATCGACAACCACGGCCTCGCCGTCAATCAGGGCGGAGCGCACCTTGAGCTTGCGAGCCTCGGAGAGGATCGAGGGAAAACGGCTAGACCAGTCCAGACCAGATCGTGTGTAGGCTCGCGCTTTGCCACCGCCGACGGCAACGAGAACACGATAGCCGTCGTATTTCATCTCATGGATCCAACGATCGCCGGCAGGGACCCTGTCCACGAGCGTTGCGAGCTGGAGCGGCCGGAAAGCGGGTGGCGCTAAAGTGACCTCGTCACGAGCGAGCGACTTCGCTGGACTAGCGCTCGACCCATTGATTGCCTTGCGCGACGTTGGCTTGACCACCCTGACCTAAACCATATCAGAGACGAATAGCGTTCCGCGTCCAACGCGCGACTACTTCTTTAGTTTCGTTGCCGGCCGTATTGAGCTTTTCGCGATCATTTGCCGACCCGCTTGATTAGCGCCTCGGCCTGAGGCCCTGCTTCCTGGGTCCGGCCCTTCCACCTTCGCAATCTGCGCACACAGCTCACTGGCAATAATTAAGAGCAGGAACGTGCCCTCAAGCCCGGTTGGGCCTCCACCGAGGGAGCCGACTTTCTCCAACTTTTCGCCAGAGGCGGATTCTTTGCTAGTCGCGCATTTGAAGCCTATGCTGTCGCATCGGCCGCCAGATCCTTCGGACGCAGCCGACAGTAAGAGGTACGTGCTCTTGCCCGTATGGGAGAGAGCCATGCCCCAATCCCTTCTTCGCAACCATGTATTGAAAGCTCTCTCCTCAGAGGATTTCACGCGATTGCAGCCGTCACTGCATCACGTCGAACTAGGCATCAAAGCCTAGCTTGAAGTCTCATATCAGCCGATCGAGCGTGTATATTTTCCAGAGATGGGCATCGCGTCGGTGGTCGCTACGATGACTGGGGGGCGGCAAAGCGAGGTCGGCATCGTCGGCCACGACGGCATGACAGGAGTTGCCGTTATCCTCGGCCAAGACAGGTCTCCCAACGAAACCTATATCCAGGTCGCAGGTAATGGCTGGATTCTCTCGGTTGAAAACCTTCGCTCTGCGATTGCGGCAAGCCAATCCCTTCGCGAGTCACTGCTTCGCTATGCCCATGCGTTCCTTGTCCAGTCCTCCCGGACGGCACTGGTCAACGGCCATTCGAAAATCGAGGAGCGGTTGGCCCGCTGGCTGCTGATGGTCCAAGACCGCGTCGAAGGAAATAGGATCTACCTGACGCATGAATTTCTGGCGACCATGCTTGGCGCTCGGCGTCCCGGCGTTACCATCGCACTCCAAATGCTTGAATATCGGGGCCTGGTTCACGCCAAGCGCGGCGAGATCACGATTGTCGACCGCGTTGGAATGATACAACTCACACATGGTGCTTACGGTGAGGAGGAACAAAGTCACTTCGGCCTTGCCTCCGCCTGATTGTTCGGATTCAGACAGACCCTTGCAGGCTACGGAATTCCTGCCGTAAATCGCGTTGAGGGTTTTAGGGAGGTTTTCTCGATGACCAGGAGTTTTCACACCGTCACAGTTGAAAGCGCCGCTGAAGCCTACGTCCTCTCCCGAGGCAAGGCCCGTTTTCTCTCCATCGCGCAGGCAATCCGCGCCATCCGAACACTCATGCCGGCATGCCAGGTTACCGACCGCGACCTGGAGGAGTTGGTGGCGGCAGCATCCATTATTCACGGCGTGCCCGTCGCGTTCGACTTAAAAACAGCCGTGGCCGAAGAACCACGGCTCCATTCATAGGGCCGGTGATGCCTGCGCTCGCGCAGACGCCTACCTTGTCGGATGTTCGCCAAGCGATTGTCCGCCACCTGATCGACAACATCGGCAGTCCGAGCATTTCGATATCCGAGGTTAGCCGGACCGTGAGGAGAATGCTTCCGCTCTGCGAACTCACGGATTGGGAACTTGGCGATGTCATTGCGCGAAGCGCGGTCGACGCGGGATTTGCGATTGAACTTGACGGGGTGGACCCCTGAAACCCCTGTCGAGGTCCAGTATCGTCGACGGTTCGCGCCGTGTGATCTTCTCGATTGAGACATGGTACTGCCCGAAGCGCGCGGCAATGTCCTCCGCGGCCATGACGTGTGCGACAAGGTCACGGTAGACAATGACCTCTCCGCCGAATGGGAGTGCTAGCCTACCCATCGACTACATCTGGCAACGTATCTTCGACGATGCTCAGATTTCGATCGAAAGTCTCGGCGTCGTACGCGTTGGCGCGCAGAGAACGCACCTTGTTTAGAATGGCGGCAACCGCCGCTTCTTTGTCGGGCGCTATGCGCGTTGTCACCGCTTTGGCCGCCAAGGCGGAAAAATCTATGGCGGCATAGACCGGTACCGCTGCAGCCTCTGTTGCTTTCAACCGGTCTTTTACGATTGCGCGCCGGCCCGGCGGCGGAGCTATACGGCCTGCTTTTGCGGCAAATGTCGCGCCGCGCCGCAGGCGGGCCTGCAAGAGGCCTGAGCGATACGCGGGTGCTGTCGGCACAATCGTCGGGAGCACAGGAGATGGGAGCGCCGCAGAGGAGTCCGCGGCAGGGCTTTTCGTGCGCGAAGCGTCGGTAGAGGCGGGCAGGGGCATGAACGCGCGTTTGGCGAGCGGACCGTCGGCGAAATAGAAATTTCGGGTGCCGAGGATTGGCAATTCACCACGCGACAATATGATGACCTTGTTCTTGTCGAGGGTGCGGATTTCGTCCGGCCGCATCAGGGGCCGCCGCACTTCCTTGCGGTGTTCGGAGCGCGTGTAATAAGTGTCGAACAACGTTGCCTTGGTGCGCGTCACATCCTTTTGCACGTCCGACGTTTCGCCAAGCTGCTCGGAAACGTAGCGCAGATCGTCAGCGTCCTGCGCACCGAAAAAGATCTGCACGCGAGCGGCATTGATAAGCGTCTTGCGCCCTTCCTGGCGATAGATCTCGTCTACAGCCTTCAGCGACTGCACGAAAAACCACATCGAAACACCGTTGCCGCCGAGCACGCTCGCCATTTCGGTGACATTCTCGAGCTTGCCGAGGTTCTGGAACTCGTCGAGCAGCACAAGCACCGGATGCTCGCCCGGCTGCGGAAGGCTTTCCGACATGAAGTTCATCATCTGCGTAATCAGGACGTTGAACAACGGTCCAAGCGACGTAATCTGCTCGCGCCGCACGTCGAGATAAAGAGAAATTCGATCACGCTTGAGCCTGCGAATATCGAACGTGCTGCAGGACGTAGCTCGCATCAGGCGCTCGTTGAGAAAGGGAGCCATGCCGGTGCGTACGCCAGCGTAGATTCCGGAAAACTGCCGCTCGGACATCTCAAAATATGGCAGCAGGGTTTGCAGGGTAAAATACGAACATTCGCGGCGGCTTTCCTCGCGCAGTGAGCCAATGAATTCCAGGAGCGGCTGCTCGGCGCCGTTCATGATCTCGAGGATTGTGGCAAAGGTTTTTTTCTCGTTTGGGATCGCGGGCGATTCCATGACGAAGGACGCGATGCCGGTAAAAAGGAGGCGGGCATCGTTGACCCAGTACGGGTCTGAGTTGGACGGGGGCCGCGGAAACAATGCCGCAGCGATGTTGCGAAGGTCGATGTCGCGCTGCGCCGAATCCAGCGAGATGAAGTCCATCGGGTTGTAGCACGCGGTATTGCCGCCCGGATCAGCCGGCGCGAAACGCACCACGCGGCTCATGGTCGAACGGTAACCGGCGGTCGCCGCATAGGTCTCGCCCCGCAGATCGAGAACCACGAGCGAATGCGGCCAGGTCAAGGCGTTCGGGATGATGAGAGACGTGCCTTTACCGGAGCGCGGTGGCCCTATGACGAAGCCGCCGACATCATCGCCATCAATCCACAATTTCTTGCCGCCGATTAGCCTGCGCTGCGTCAAGCGGATCTTGCCGGAGCGCTGATCGAGGCCGGGCGACAGAATTTCGGCAAGCCTGCCGCCGGCTCGACCGACGAAGACGCCGCCCACTTTCGTCAGGCCGGTTTTCGATACGTCGCTCATCGTCATAAAGCGAGAGTCATTGCGCTTTCTCGGACGCATGAGAAGTAAGCTGACCAGTGGCGAGAGAAACCCTAATGCTCCCGCCGCAATGGCGTATTGAACCCGGCCAAAATCCCTCGCCATCGTGTCCGCCCACGCCTGACGAACGACTGGCACCGGATTGGCGTTCAGCTGGTCGAACAGAACGTGGGAGCCGGTCCGGTACCAATCAGTCGCGGTATAGGCGACCGTGAAGAGCAGGACACCCAGGGCCATCGCCATGAGCACCATGAAAATTGCTGTTGCGACTTTCTGCATGGATAAGCCCCGCTAGATCGTCTCCGCCTTGGTGAACTTGATCTCGCTGATGCCGCGCCGTCCGCCTTCGGTGCGGACCATCTGGACGACCACCGGAATGACCTCGCGCAGATAGTCGAGAATTTCGCTTCGTGAGAGGCCCGAGCTGCCCTGCATGACCATCAGCGCAAGCCGCTCGTAGGCGGACCGGGCGGAATTGGCATGAACGGTGGTGAGCGAACCCGGATGGCCGGTGTTGATCGCCTGGAGGAACGCGAAGGTTTCAGCACCGCGCAACTCGCCCAATAGCACACGGTCGGGTCGCATGCGAAGCGAAGCCTCGAGCAACTGTTGCGCGGAAACTTTGGCAAGGCCCTGATCGCCCTTCGAGGCTATCAGGGTGACGTTGTTGGGAGCCGGCAGCCTCAGTTCGCGGGTGTCTTCGATGGTGATGATCCGTTCATGGGCCGGGATCTCCTTCAAGAGTGCATTCAAGAACGTCGTCTTGCCGGTCGACGTACCGCCTGAAACGACGATCGAGACTCGGTTGCGCACAGCATATTGCAGGAACTCCATCGGCGATGTGTCGTGCAGCATTTCGACAAGTCGCTTTTCCTCGGTTGACAGCGCCAGTCCACTGCCCATCGCCGTGTTCTCGAATGCGCCGAGATCCTTGTAGGCATCAAGGCTCATATCCATGATGACCTGCTTGCGGATCGAAATCGCCCCGCCTTCGGGGGCTGCCGGCGGCAAGATGCATTGGATGCGCTCGCCCGAGGGAAGAGCGGCCGACAGGACCGGCTTTTCTTCGTTGATGACCTGGTTGGTCGCCGAGGCGACGCCGGTCGAGATATGCCTAATCCAGCCGGGTGTGACCTCTCGCTTGACGACGTGCTCCATCTCCTTCGCGCCGAGGCGTTCGATGAACAATTCACCCGGCCTGTTGATCGCAATCTCGGACACCGCATCTTCGTTCAAATAGGGCCATATCGGCTCCAGATGAGCGCGCAGGACCGGGGCTCTCGTCCATGGGTCGGGGAGGGGATGCACGGCATTCATTTCACCGGGCTCCCATAGCCGAGATAGAAATGATCTTTTGGCGTCCCGTAGAGAGGTGTCGGATCGATCGCCGTCTTCGGCCGCCCGCCTGCCTTCAGGCGTGCAACTTCTTCCTGGACGGGATCGGCGTACAAATCCGAGAAATCGAGGTCTCGCCGCACCAGTACGACGACCGATGTGCCTTGGTCGACGTAGACCGTCGGGCCAATGTTCTGCGTATCACGAAACGCCTCTTGCGCGAGTTGCTGCAGGGCGGTCGATGATTTGTCGAAGGCGATGCTACGCGCGTCGCGCTGCGAGCCATTGCCGCCATAGGTTACGGTCGTGGTCTCGCCGGTCACGGGATCGACCGTCGACACCTGGCGCTGTTGTCCATTCTGGCTGCTATCGGAAAGCGAGGACAGATATTCAGAGACACCGCCAATAATGGAAAGCATGACGGCGTTGCCGTAGCGTTCAACCCAATGCGTATCGACACGGCCGCCCATGCCGCCGCGGCCGAGCGCATCTGCACCAGGCGACTTGATATCGACAGAAATACCGTCCGAGCGAATGACCCTGCTCCAGACGATGAAAACACGCTTTTGACCGCGCGCAAGCCCCGAGCGGTATTCCCCGGTCAGGCGCGAGCCCTTCGGAATGAGGATCCGCCTGCCGTCGAGCGAGAAGACATCCTCACGCACGACTGCGCGCACGGCGCCGGGAAGGTCGGTGTTAACAGCGGTTTCCAAATAGCCGCGAATGATCGTTCCTTCGGGGATCAACGCGTCGGTACGCCGGAAGGCCCTGGCTTTGACGATGCCGGAAGAACTTGCCTCCGACTGCGCCAAGAATGCCTTGTTGGGATCACTGTCGGCGCCGGGGACCGGGACGATCTGACCGTCGGGCGCGATTTCGACGTGCGCCGCCTGGGCGCCGGCATCTGTCGAGGCGGTTTGATCACTCGTCACCATCTGGTTCGACCGCAGGCGTTCCCACACCGCTTTCTCGCGCTCGGCTGCCTCCGCTTTACGACGAGCCTCGTCCTCAGCCGCGGCCTTGCGGCGGGCTTCTTCCGCCTCGGCCTTGCGGCGAGCTTCCTCGGCCGCCATTTGCGCCTCCAGCGCCCGCCGCTGCGCATCGAGATCCACGCCCTCCTGCACCGTCTGATCGACATTCTCGGCTTGTTGTGTGCCGCTCTGGTCGGCGGCCGGTGGCGGCACCACGATCTGGTCGATCGTGCCGTCGGCAGGTTGCGGCGGTTCGTTCAACGCCGGCGGGCGGAACTCGGGCGGGTTGAAGTTTTCCTCGCCATCGCTGCGAACGTCGCGCGATACAGGCTCCCTGGGCCAGTTCAGCCATATCAGCGCGCCTACCAGCACCACGCCGAGGCTGACCAAGGCGATCCTGGTACCCACGCCCGCACCACGGCGCGCGACCTTCGGGCTGCCGTCCAGTTGGTTATAATCGATCTGGGTCATCACCGCCCTCCGCTGGATCCGAACAGGGTGGAACCGCCTGTCAGTTTCGTTGGACCGTAGACTTGCTCGACGGGATCGATCGCGTTGGGTCGCGCCCGGTTGTAGAGGCAGAGCGTCTTGCCATCGGCCCGCAAGGTGAATTGCCGTGCGACCTTGTCGATGACGGTGTATTTGCCCTGCGTGCGAACGTTGACCAGAGACTCCTGACGCTTGTTGTCGACAACGAAGATCGCCGGAATGTCGCCCTTGAACTCCAGAAACACCTTGGTGCCGTCGTCGAATACGGTGCGCGGCTTCAGGCTATCGTCGCCCTTGTAGGCGTAGTCGTAATTGAGATCGGCATAGTTCAGATCCTTCAAATCCGGATCGGCGGCGCTCTCCTTGGCCTGTGAGAGCAGCCGCGCGTTGATATCCTCGTCCGGGTATTTGAACCGGACCTGGAAAGATGCCCGGTCACGGCTATTGTCGGTCGCCTGCAGCAGCAGGGAATAGACGCGCCGGTTGGTGACCACGTTGACGTTGGTCCACGCATCGCGCTCCAGCGGCTTGACGAACAGAAATCGCGATCCGCGTTTGGGGATGATCGACCAGCCTTTCGTGTCGCCAGCCGACACGGTTTCGATGACTTCGGTCGGGCTGAGCTCGACCATCGTGGAAATCCCAAGAGCGGCGCGCACCGACGTCACGTCGTCGTTGTTGAAGGTGACATATCGGATGCGGCCGTCGCGTGCGGCCGCGCAGTTCATTGTGCCGAGCAGAAGGGCGGCCGACAGGGCGAGGCGTACGCGCCGCCATCTCATTGCAGGCTCCCAGCGGTCGGTGCCGATTCCTGGTCGCGGCGATAATCCGTAACCTGAAATCCAAGCGGGTTGTCGAAACGCCATTCGTTCTTGAGCGGCGTCGAGGTGTAGCGGAATTTTATCACCGCCACCCAATTGTCGGCGGTCGACGAATTGTCCCGCCGCGTCGTCGTGGCAAAGCGCACCGAGGCTGTGTTGCGATTGAGCAGGGAAACCGATTTGATCTCGACCGAGACAGTGACATTGCGGCCAAAAATCTTGTCCAGCGATTGCGGGTTTGCAGGCGTATAAAGCCACGTCAAATCCTTGGACGCGGCATCCGTGGAATAGAGCTGTGCCAGGTCGTAATTCTGTTTCAGTTCACGCGGGTCGTAGGTTTCGCGGGCCCTGATGTAGCGCACCAAATTGGCGGCCGTGACGGCCTCGTTCTGCGACAAATCTCCAGGCTTCAGCGCGCGCATGATCTCGAGGTAGCCCGTCGATTTGTCGACCTCGACAACATATGGTTCGAACTGCCGGAGCGGCAGTATCAGCACGAGCGCCAGCAGCGACAGCACGGCAACCAGTCCCGAAATGCCGCTGACGATCCAGGCCAATGTGCGCGATCGACGCATTGTCCTGTGCGTATCGTCTTCCCAAGTCGCGGCAGCTCTGTAATAGCGCTTGTCTACGACTTCACTGCTGTTGCTAGCAGCTGTTTCCATTGGAGTTGACACGTTACTATTGCCTCGTTTGCGCGACGGATCCTGATCCAGAGCCGCGATCGGTGATCGTTGTGTTCTCGTTTAGGCCAGAGGCCTGGAGTTATCGCGCGCACCTTGTTGGATGGCGAACCGGGTTGCGGCATCCGCCCTCGCTGCTCGCGAAGTTCGAAAACTGTTTGCCGCGAGCTGCCGGGCGCCCCGAGCGGCGCGGCCGGCGGCCCATCGTGCACCGGAGTAGCGCACGGCATTCCTGCCGAAGGTCCCATAGGAGTAGCGAGCTCCCACGGTGCTGAGATACCCGCCGCCGTTCAGGATCGAAGCAATCGAGGGTATCTGCATGAGAACGTAGATCCCGATGATCGTCACCAGCACCAGCGGCAGTACCAGCGACATTTTGCTGTCCATGGTTGCTCCACCGGACGTGGCGGTGTTCAGCGCCGCATTGACGAGCGAAAAGTAGAAGCCGAGAAATCCGTAGATCAGGATTTGCTGGATCATCAGAAAGGTGGTCAGCGAAAGGAAGCCTTCGCTCATGCGCGAGGACCAGCGGTAAAGCCAAAGAATGATCCATATCGGCGCCAGAGCGAGCGTGATGAACAACATCACCTTGGCGGCGATGATTGCGGCAATGGCAAGCGCTGCGAAGATGATGGCTGATAGCAGAACCAGCAACGACAAGAGCGCGCCAAAAATGTCATAGAAGGATCCGCTATAGACCTGATTGGCGACGTCCTGCGCCCCTTTGTAGAGATTGTCGATAAGCGCTGGAATTGCCGCCTGGTCGCTGAGCTGATTGCCGGTAGCCCGCGACACGGCGCCGACGATCACCTTACCGACCTCGTCTGGAATGCTTTGCACGAGCTGATAGATCGTCGCGGAAAATGTGCCCCATCCGGTCATCAGCAGATAGATGATGACGGCGCGGCCGAGGCGATAGGCTGCTTCGATTGGCGAAATCGACTCTCGCCCGCTCAGGATCGAATAGCCCCACCACATGATATAAAGGGTCAGCATCAGGGTGAAGACGTTGCCCATCGCATTGCCCAACTGCATATAGACGGTGCGAACGAAGTCCTCACCGATGTTGTCAATGCCACCGAGGATGCTTGCGGCGAGACCGTTCATGGATCCTCGTCAACGATGCTGGAGAACGGCGTTGAATTGACCGGCTTCAGTGCGCCGCATTCGTCGGCATGGGCATACGCCAAAGGCCCGCACGGCGCTTTCAGTTCACGTTTTGCGCATCCGAAAAGCACTGGGCCGAGCCCAATCACAACGCATATGCGCAGGACTCGCCTCGACAAGCGCTCAGCCTCCGCTCTTGCCGAAGTCCACGAACGGATTGACGGTGCGCGGTGTCATCATCTTCTGCACCTGACTTTGGCGAAGTAGGTCTCCCTTCAGCTTCTCATTCAGGGCCGCGACCGCGCCGTTCTGGACGCCGATCAGTTCGTTGACGG
Source organism: Mesorhizobium sp. M0293 (assembly GCF_040321735.1). Classification (NCBI taxonomy): domain Bacteria; kingdom Pseudomonadati; phylum Pseudomonadota; class Alphaproteobacteria; order Hyphomicrobiales; family Phyllobacteriaceae; genus Mesorhizobium; species Mesorhizobium sp. M0293. The sequence goes on along the minus strand of NZ_JAMYSA010000026.1, from coordinate 13,391 downwards.
CGCGCGCGTTTTCCAGCTGCATTCGTGTGTTCTGGTCCACCGAACCCTTGACGTCCTGCGACTGCCCGATCTGCCCGCTCGCTGACTGCAGAGACTGTTGGCGCTGGGTGACGCCCTGCGAAGCCTGCGAGGTCAATGCGCTTAGCAGCGAGGCCACGTTGACGCTGCCGCCATAGGCCGTGTTGACGGCGCTGGTCTCCTTGCCGGCAATCTGCTGGAGCTGCTTCACCAGTTGGAGCCCATTGATGACGGCGCCGGCGATTTTCTGGATTTCGGGCGAAAGGCCACCAAACGAAAGAGCCCCGCCGTTCAGGATCGATCCGAACGACGGCGCCTGGGAGATCGACATGTTGCCGCCGAGGCCCATCTGTCCGATGCCGAGCGAACCGTCACGACTGCCGCTGAGAGCCTGCAGGATCTCCTCGCTCTTTTTCAGAATGTCCTTGTTCGAATCCATGATGGAGTTGGTGTTGTCCGCATTCTTGCGGGCGACATCGAGATTGGCGCCATCAATGACGGCAATCTGTGCGTGGGCCGTGCTTGCCCAAAGCGCCAGACTGGCAGCAATCGCGAATTTGTTCATGTCAGCCTCCTATTGCTGTAGAGAATTAATGACGCTGGCAGGGCCGGCAGGATCACTGGTGATGATCATCGAGCGACTGTCGGCCGAGCTTGCCCTCGCGTTCTCAAGTGCGCATGGTAGCCACCGGCCGCGATCGATCCTCAACCGCTCCAATTCCGCGGGATCACAAGAGAACGGGTTTGGAGAGCCGCTCTTCGGCTGTTGCACCAGCTTGGACGACTGCGATGCCTGAACATTCTGCAACGATAGAAGTTGGGCCAGCAATGCCGTGAAGTCCCCCGCCTGGGCGAGGTACTGGTTGGTGACATCGGCGTTGATCCCACGAGCCGACGAGTTTAGCTCCCAAGCGTCCTTGTATTCGGTCACCTGGCCAACGTTGCCCGCCAGCGCGTCGATTGCAGCATTGTTGGCGCCCATCTGCGATGAGCTTGCATCGAGGCCGCCAGCCGCCTTCCTGACCGTGCCCATGGCCGCGTCCTGGGCCGTGCCGCCTGCGCCGTCGGCCGTTACGATCGAGAATGGTGGCGGCGCGGCGGCCGGAGCCTTGCCGCTCGACACATAGTCGTTGAAGTAGCTGTTCCAGCGGCCGACACCGCCGGCCCACTGGTTTTGCTCGCCAGCGTTCGATCCGTTGTAGAAGGAGGCGAGACAGCTATAATTCGTCGCCCCGCATTGCTTCACGCCCATTCCGAGATATTTGACGCCGCCTTCGACATTCTGCTCGTTGACGTCGCGGTCAAGCCCCATGGACTTGCCGGTGCCTTTAGTCAGCTGCATGACGCCTTTGACGCCGGTGTGGCTTCCGGCGCATGTGTCGAAGCGCGATTCCTGATAGGCGACGGACAGCGCCAGGCCTTCGGGCACCCCGTATTTTTGCGCATAATAGCGGATCATCTTCACGTTGCCCGCGTCGCGCTGCAACGCTTCGGCTGGCGACCGGCGAAACATTTGTGAGCGGTATTTGTTCGAATAGGTGCAGACGACGCTTTTCTTCTTGTCGGTTTCGTCGTTCTTCGCTTCTTCCGACTTCGTGCTGTGCTGCTCGTCCTCTTGCCGCTTGTCGAGGTTCGGCCCGTCGATCACCGCGATCTGAGCGACAGCCACGGTCATGCTTTCCGCCGTCGCGAGAGCCACGGCCAGACAAGCGCTGCTAAGCCGCTTCGTCATGCTCGTTCTCCCATCCGCAGAAGTATGGCAGCCAAATCTCCGGCTCGTCGCCGAAGGCCTCCCGGAGCCGGGCGCATTCCTTGCTGTTGGCTTCGTTCGAGGACAAGACCTTGATGAGATCGGGCATCGCCGACAAATCGAGCTTGGCAACGATCGAGTCGCTGTCGTGCTTGACAAGGAAGGTGCGTGTTTCCTTGGCGGTGCGGCGCACGAACTCGAATTCCTTCGCTGTCAGCGAGAAGCGCTCCATGTAGGACTCCTTGCTCGCCTTCGGGTTGGGGAAGAAAATGTTGGTCTTCGTTTGCTCGATCAGCGACGACGAGATGGAGGAATTGACGACGTCTTCCGCCGTCTGCGTGCCAAAGCCGACGACGCCGTTGCGGCGACGAATGGTCTTCAGCGTCTCATTGATGAAAGCAGCGAAAACCTCGTCGTCCAACAGCTTCCAGCCTTCATCGAGGAAGAGCATGATCGGCGAGCCGTCGATGACGTCCTCAAGCCGATGGAAAATGTAGAGCAACGCCGCCGAACGCAGCTTTCGATCGCCCAGGATCTTGGTCATATCGAACCCGACAACCGGCTTCGAAAAATCGACCAGATCGACGGGATTGTTGAAAAGCCAGCCCTTGTCCTTCGGGTCGAGCCAGGGCTGTATCCGCGCGGCCAGATCGTTCATGCCAGGCATGAGCGACCCCCGCAGCACTTCCGGCAGCAGGTCGAAGGTACGCTGTTCGCGCGGGATCTTGTAGATCATGTCGACGGCGGCGTTGATGACGCGCATCTCCGCTACATCCAGCGCGCCGCCTTCCGGCGTCAGAATGTAGATGAGCAAATCTTCCAGGAAGGACCGGTTTTCTGCCGTGTCCTCAAGCTGCAATGGCGCGAACCCGGTCGGCTGGGAAGGCTCCATCACCTCATAGCGACCGCCGAGCGCCCGAACGAAAATTTCAGCGCCGCGCATATAATCGAAATAAACACATCGTGGCCGCGGCATGATGCGCATGGCCTGCGCCATCAGGAATGACAGCACCACGGTCTTGCCCGAGCCAGTCGGACCGAACACCGTGAAGTGCCCAACATCATGAACGTGGAAATTGAAATAATAGGCTGTCTGGCTGGTCGTTTCGAGCAAAGCGATGGGCCGTTTCCAATGCAGCCGCTCACGTTGGCCCGACGGGAAATTGTGTCCTGAAAAAAGGCCGGCGAAATTGAGGGACGAGATCAACGCACGTCGCGCGATGTAGCTGAAATTTCCCGGCAACTGCGCCCAAAAGGCCAGTTCCGTGTTCAGTGTCTCGCGAACCGGCACGATCGACATGCGCGAAAGCTCCGCCGTGATGTCGGATAGCGCACGGTTGAGACCCCCCATATCCGGTGCCAAGGCCATGACGCTCATGTGATGTTGTCCGAAGACCACTTCGCCGCCGGCCAGCTTGTCAGCGCCGTCGTGGACGGACTCCTCAACCGTCGTGCCCGCCTCGTCGGAGCCCTCAACCTGGTTCGCGATGGTGTTGATCCTGCGCATCGCCGTGACACGATCTTCGATCGCAAAACTCTGCGTCAGGACAAACTCATGCGGCAGGCGCAAGAGACCGTCCAATGAGCCCGGCGCGGTGAACGGTGGGTATTCCTTGATCGACACCATGGCGCCGAGCTTGCCAGCGTCCGGTCCGCGAAGTTCCAGCGCGGATTTGCCGAAAAACAATTGTCGTGTCGCCAGCACATCGCCAAGGCTCATGCGCGGCAAAGGCATTTCCACGTCGCCGCCGCCGGCGAGGATCTTCGCCAAAAATTCCGCGGGCTCGGAAAAGAGGCTGTCGCGGCGCTTCACGACGCCGAGAAGACGTGCACCATAAGCCGTGAAATCCTTGACGACTCCGTCGAGAACGTCATGCAGTTCGGCCATCGCCTCTTCGCGGGTTTCTTCGCCCGCGGTACTGATGCGGAACGCATTGAGCGCCTTGTCCACCCAGCCGACGCGACCGACCATCGGTCGGCGTATGACCGCCAGAGACGCCTCGTTGACGAAAAGGTTTTTCGCCCCAAGCTCATCCATGTAGCGGGCGTCGAGCTCGGCCACGAAAGGATTGTCAAAGTCGCCTTCGATCTCCGGCGTTACGTGGCGGCGGATGATCGTTGTGTAGACCGCAAAGCGAGAGGTCGAGAGATTGCGGAACGTCGTGTTGCGGTTGAACATGCGGCTGTTCAACTCGGCTTGGTCCATCGTCTGGAAGGGCAGGCCACTGAGCTGGATGACGCCGATCAGAAAGCCGCTCTTCGTCACGATCAGATTGTCATCGACATGGCGAAGGTAAGGGATGTGCATCGCCGCGGGTTTTTCACGCCGGCGCTCGCGGCCAAATTTCAGGTCGGCATCGAGGCTCATGGCGAATAGCTCCTCGCGCCCCAAAAAGTAAGGTTCGCCACCGCTCCGCGTTTGGAGACGCGCCGCTCGAAAATATGAAACATGTAGGGGTCGCGCTGGCACAGATATGCGCTGACCAGATGCACCACGCCGAACACGCCAAGGCCGAGCATGAAGCTGCTCGTGGCAATGAAGCCGATAACCGCCAGGATGCCATTCAGAGCGAAGACCTCATAGCGCACTCCCCATTTCATCGGGGGGCGTGTCAGTGGCAGGCTGACCGGCTCGACATAGACTTCCTCGTCATCCATTTCTCAGCTGCCTCCCGCGGTCGCACGAACCGCATCCACCAGCTGGGCAGCGCCGAAGATCAGAGCGATGCCAATGATGATGGAGAAAGCCATCATCCACGCGAGCCGGCCCGTCATGGCGAGGAAACCGAGAAAACAGACGGCGATGATGGCGAATGAACGCGCTATGTTGCCCTGCAGAACTCCGACGAACCACTCCAGCACATTTTCGACTGGCGCCGCCGACTGGGCATACGCAGTGGCTGGCGCGAGAGCTATTCCGACCGCCGAGGCCAAGGCCAGTTTCAGGGCAAATCTGCCCGCTTTCCTGTATTCCACCCTTGGCTCCTTTCAGTTGCCGAAGTCCATGACATGACCACCCTGCCAAGCGTCCTCGCTTGCTGGCGGAGCGGCCGCGAGCGTCTCGGATTTGGTCAGGGCGGACTTCTTCACCACACCGCCGAACTTCCAGCGGTTCAGTATTTTCACAATGTATTCCGCCGTCTCCGGATTCACCGGAATACCCTGGGCCTTGTAGACGCTGTTGGGCCCGGCGTTGTATGCTGCCAGCATCAGCAGCGGGTCCCCGAATTCGTCATAGAGTGACTTCAGATAGCGAAGGCCAGCCCGGACATTTGCCTGTGTATCGCAACGGTCGCTCACCCCCAGATCGGCCGCCGTGCCCGGCATCAGCTGCATGATTCCCAAGGCTCCGGCCTTTGACGGGCCCTGACTGGCGCCGAGATCGCTTTCGGCCCATGCAATTGTCTCGGCCAGATCGGCGTCGAACCCTTCGTCTTGCGCGATTGAACGCACAAGTTGGGAGACCTCGGCACGATTTCCGGTCTCACACGCCCCCGGCCTTTGCGCCCCAACCGCGGCAAGGGCTTGCGCCGGCGTTGCAAAGGCGACTGCGACGCGGTCTAATGCCCTGTCCTGCCCGTGCGCTTGCAACGGCATCGTGGCGCCAAAGAGGGTGACCAGAAGAGCGAATCGAGTGTTCATACTGTCGCCAAAATTTAACACTTTACTATGGCTACACGCAGCCCTAGTAAAGTGTCAACACGATATGCGCCGCAGGGACGAATTTCAATGAAACAGACTGCCCTTTGCACGGTCTTGCTGCTCCAAGGTGCCGTCGCTTATGCTGCCGGCGCGGATGCCCCAAGTGCCTTCGCGCAGCCGTCGGAGCGCTACCTGCTCCAGTTTGCCAAGCCGGGAGAGAAAGTGTTCGTCTATGAGCGCTACGATGCGAAAGGCGCGCTCTTTCAGCGCGATGCGGCGACCCTTGTCTCGCCGGTCAAGGTGCCCTCGGCGACCGAGCGCGTCATCAACGGCATGGCTTATCGACTGCGCGGCCTTGCAGCCTGTCCAAAACCAAAGATTACCTACAAGGCGCAGCAATGGGACTGCACGAAAGCCGCGCAGGACTATGAAGAGTCAATCTACAACGATCGTGCATCTGTCGTGCTTTGCAAAACGCTTGTGCTGCAAAGCAAGAAGGGTGAACCCGACGCCGTGTCGTGTTTCTCTCTCGTGGGTGCGGGCAACGCAAACGACCCGTACAACGTCGCCTACGACGATGACGAAATGGTTTTTTTCGACATGGCAGCGATCGGACGCAACAAGGACGGCAAGTCGCTGCGCCCCGATCTCGAGCATTCCGCCGACCTCGGTGGACAGTTCCAGGAATGAAACAGGCGAGCTTTGCAGTGCTGGCCGCATTCTCGGTATGCGCATCGGCGCAGGCGCAGGATGCATCCGAGTCTGCCGTGCCAACGCCCTTCGCGGTATCGAAATCGGCTCAACTGCTGACCGGAGATACCTGGCGTGACGGAGATCACCTTTTCCGCCTCTATGGCGTCCAGTCATGTCTTCGAGGCACATCAGCTGAAGAGCCAAATGGGAACAAAATCGATTGCGGGAACACCTCGCTGGCGCACCTTGCTGCGCTGTTCGATAGCGCGGCGGTTACATGCCAGCCAATCGGCTACGCCCTGGATAAGGCGGTTTTTGTCGTGTGCGGTGCGCAGCTGAATGGCGAAACAATCGACGTCGGCACAGCGCTCATAGCGACCGGATACGCGTTTGCCGCAACGACAGCAAAGGGCAAAGCCGTCAATGAGAACTACCTCGTCGCGGAAATCAACGCTAAGATGAAACGTGCGGGTTTGTGGGGCGCGACGTTTCAGCACCCTGTGCAGCTGCTGCTAAACAAGCGATCGGAGATACAACAATGAAGCACGACGATGATGCGCATAAATATTACTATCCCGTGGAAGGACGCACTGAAGGCGCCATCGGCGATGCTATCGCTCTCATCGCGATCATCTTGGTGCCGGCAGGAATCTATGCGGCCTGGAATACCATGGCCTCATGGATTTCAGCGCTCTTCTCCTAGGACTGCAGTTTCGCGAAAGAACCGAGCAACGCGCGAAAATCGTCGACATCAAGCTCGCACCAGTCGTTGCCCAACAACCGCTGGAAATAAGCTGCCTTCATTTTCATCTCAGCGACATCGGCCACCTGCGCAGCGGCCGCGCGCCGACGCGCGATAGCCTCTTCCGCCATCAACGAATCCAATCGCCGGCCGATCAGGGTCGCGTCCGGCTCTTCGGCCCTCATCCATCGCCTGCCGAGACGTTCAACCATGGCGACTGCATGACGATGCGCCGCGAGCAGACTCGCGACCCCATCGGCCTCTTCTATCACTCCGTTATTACAGACCACTTGAATGGGCATCGACCGGCTCCATGCATGACAATTCGTAAATGATACCTGGGGAGGCGAGAAAAATAGGAATGGGTTCATCCCTCCGCTTTTCAGGCTCCCGAAGCCCTGGCTTCCCCACTGTTCGCTCATGAGGTCACACTACCCTGCGACCAGACAAACGTTTCAGTTGGCCGGCGGTTTGCGAAGCATCTCCTACGCAACAAACGTGTTCAGCCTCTCCAGCGGGTCACCCGTCATTGGATGTCTCCCTGCCCGGCCAAAATCGAGTTGATAAAAACGTTGATTGAGGAGGAAGGCACGATAGGATACGAAGCCTAGCGAAACGGAACGAAAAAAGAGCCTATAAGTTGTTGTTTAAGAACGGAAAGTTATTTCTCCCTCCGCCGAGAGACGGGAGTGATTTCAAAGAACTATTCAAACGACTGGCGGCGGCGGGTGCGGGTCGACTGTTGGACAAAGATGGGTTTCCTGCTGGCCCATGGACGCCCGAACTCCTTGCAGAGGCGATTTCACTGATTGATTCCAACCGGGTTGGAGTCGATCTGCGAACGGTGCAGCTTTGGTTTCAAGAGAACGAGAAGGGAATTAGCACTGCCAACATTCGTTGGCTGGCGAGGATTTTTGGATGCGATGATCCGGTCGCAACTAGCGAATGGCAGATGGAGCTTAGTGAGGCGCAATCGCGGTTATCGGCCAAGAGACGAGAATGGAAGAGAACCGGAAGCAGCGTTGCGCAGGAGCTTCCAGATACGGCAGTGACTGCGGCCATCGATGACGAGACAGACTGCCCGGTAGAGCTGATACTGGATACTGACCCCAAGGGGCCGAGCCGGCGCTTTAGTTTGGCTAGGAAATCGGAGGCGTTTTTTAGTCGCGGATCTCCCCTGAATTTACCTGCGTCGGTGTTTGCGGGTGTCACCGCTCTTGGGTTTTTGTCGTACCTTACAGGGATTCACAGCGTGACGTATGGCCGGGCGGATGGCGTCGTCAAGCAGGTTGGGTTTCTTTGGACAGCGAATTGGACATTCGTCTTCATGGTATTTTTGCCACTGTTTTTTGCCTTCGTGACCGAGCTGGTGACCTTTTGGAAAGATGAAGGCCGCCCAAAGCTTGTGACGCAGGGCGACAGGATGGAAAGCGACGATGCCTGGTCGCGCACCGTACAAGCTTCTTCATATTCATATTGGGCGGTTTTTTTGATTTGTGTGGTGTTCGCCGGTCTTCTTCAGTGGATCGGCGTGTCTTTAATCCCGTTGCTAAAAGGGGGTGGCAACTATGCGACGGATTGGGGCTCGTTAGCGATTGTACGCCCTGAGGTTATATCGGTGCCGGAAGCGGTCGTATTCACGGGGCTCGCTTACCTGTATATGTGCCTCTGTTTTTATCTGTTCTTCGTAGGCCTGATTTTGCTTTATACGGTGATCCATGATCTTTGGAGTATTGGAGAGGCAGCGAGTAATCGGCCGGAAGTGGACTATCAACACAAGCTCCATGAAGCCAGCCTCAGGGTTATGCGTGCGATGTTTCGGTGTACTGTTTTGGGACTTCTGATCGCCATAGTCATGAAGCTCCAGAGTGCTTACCTGACATCGCGTGGAGAGAATATTGTGTCTTGGCTGGTCGGCGATATGTCTTCCGCCTTTGATGGACGCAACCATGTGAGCACCGAGATCATCTACCGTAGGCCCACCCATTACAGTAGCCTTCTTATCGCTATTTCGACCTGTGTGGTATTTGTATACGGATCCATCCGTTTAGGTGTCGAACGTCGGTTTTATATGTCTTTGTGGAGAATGTCAGCGATCGTAGCGTTACTCGTGGCTAGCTACTTGCTGATCGATGCATTTGCTGGCTTTTCGATCCTTCTGGGGGTTGGACTGCTGTTCTCAATGTACGGCCTGTTTGATCCAGGGTTGGGGCGAGGGCAAGCGAGTAAGTTAGGAAACAATCAGAGTGTATCATAGTTGGCTTGATCGTTGGGATGAGCGGCGGGCGCGGCGCGGTGAGGAAGGGAAGAAGCCATCGGATTTCGCCCTTGACGCGGAACTCGCCTTTCCAGGTGCGAAGAAGATAACAAGTATCGAGGAGTTCTGTGCCTTTGCGGACCAGGCTGTGGCTGATCCAGCCTTTTTCGATGACTCGAATGTGAGTGATCAGGGGTTTGAACGGCTGGATGGGTGGCTCAAATTTCCATCGGGCATTTCTACTGATATTGAACAGAACAATGTCGTGTCGGCGAAAATCACAGAAAGCGGGTCGTTCGATCAGGCGATGGTGATTTTTCACCACTGGAATGCGAGCGCCCGGAACCGTCAGATTGCCAACTTTTTCTCCCAGCGTGGTATCACGGTTGTCGAGATTGCTATGCCTTATCACTTCGAACGCAGCCGTCCCGGCTCCGTGCACGCCGACTATATGCTTAGCCCTAATCTCGGTCGAACAATCCAATCTGTAAGGCAGGCAGTGTTCGATGGGCGAAAACTCATACGTTGGTTGAAAAGCGAAGGCTATCGAGAGATTTCGGTTCTCGGAATGAGCTTGGGTTCCTGGGTTGCGGCCATAGTCGCAGCGCACGACTTGGCTGTGTCGAAAGCCTCGTTGTTTCTGACGGCGGGGAGTCTGGCGGATATGGTTTGGACGGGCCGCGCGACACGATCAATACGCGATAGCCTTGAGCCTGAGATTGAGCTGACCGATCTCAGAAGGGCCTGGGGTCCACTTAACTTGGAGAATTACGCGCATAGTTTGGCACGGCCTGATCTCGATCTCCATGTTGTGTTGGCTGAGAGAGACAAAGTGGTGTTGCCAGAGCTATCGGAGAGGTTCATGCAGAGGCTGAAGGACGCCGGCGCTAGGCCAAATATTTTGGAATTAAACTGTGGTCACTATTCCCTCGCCATGCCGCCTTACATTTTGTGGGCGGGTTTGAGCTTGAAGCGGTTTCTGTCGTGTGCTGAAAAATCAACCCGGCGAGCATGAGTTTGGCTTTGGCCGGTCAGTTCACCAGCAAATTCTCTGGTAGGCATCACAACACGAAAGTGATGAATGTGGGGTCGCCCCATACCGGAACCGACCCTGGAAGGGGCCGACAAACGCGCAGCATGACGCCGGTAATTGTCGAAAAGGCCACGACACCCTTCTTCTCAACACGCGCCGGCAATCACCCCGGGCTAGGTTTGACGGCTGTTCTCATATGGTTTCGACCCTCAAGGGAAGCTCTTGATCAGCAGCATTCCCGGCGCCAGCACAGTCGTCCATGCCAAAGTCCCCTTATCATCCCGCCGCCGCAATAGGCCAACAGCCGACGATGACAGCAGCGGTCCGACAGCCGCGGCGGGGGGCGCTAGTCGGCCGCCGGGCCTGACCGGCAGGGGCATAGGAGCGGCGCCGGCTGGGGCGAATTATAGGCTCTTTGGGAACACTCGTGGGGCGGCTAGGTGTCGGCTCTGCTAGGCGGGATCTTTTCGGAAAAGAGGAAGGTCGCTGGATCAAGTTTCAACGCCTTGGCGATCGCGGCAATCGTGTCCACGCTGATGTTGCCGCTCGCGCGTTCCAGTTTCGTGAAGGTCGCCTCCGCCACGCCGATGAGTTCGGCCATCTCATAGCGGTGCAAAGTACGTCGTTGTCGCTCAAAATCGATGATGTGCGCCAGCCGCTTGCGGATCGCATTGTCGTCCAACCGATGCGCCCATTCCGGAACTTTCTTACCGCCGGCGAGCATTTCTGCAAAAGACACTTGCAAGCCGATTGCCATGATCTGCAGCGTCGTCAACGTGACATTATTTTTCTGACGCACAGTCTGAATGTAGGTTCGATAGGCCAGTTTTTCGCCCTCGGCGGTCCGAAACAGTTCGGCCATGTGCATGTGGGATAGGCCGCGTCTGGCTCTCTCCCGCTCAAGCGTCAGGGCAATGTTGGCGCGCAACGGGTTGTTGACCACGCCTCCGTCGTCTCGTTTCATAAATCGATGTAGTCGCACAAACCTGCCTTTTTGACCTGTCCTTTTTCGCGCGGATCATCCATAGTAAACTGTCAAATCTGCAGCGAGGAAAAGGCTATGACCATACTCAAATTTCTACTGGGGGGTGCCGTCGCCATCGCGGGCGTCGCAGCTCTTCCATCCCAATCAAAAGCGTCGGAATGGGGCTGTCAGGTCCTCCTATGTCTTTCCGGCGACTGGCAAGGCACCCCCTCGTGCCACCCGCCAATTTACAAGTTGATTGAGGCGATGGAAGCCCCGGGTTTCAATTGGCCGACCTGTCCGCAAGGCAACTCGAGCGCGGCGAGATTTGAGAAGTATGAGGATTGTCCGTCTGGCTGGCAAGCAGTTGGCAGCTCCGAATCCGATCGGCCGGGCTTAGGTCAAGAACGGAACATCTGCCGCCTCGCGGCTGATAGGCTCTCCTTGCCCGTCGTTTTCAAAAACAAACGCCCTCGGCGGGCATCATGGAGACGGATCACGTCAGGTCCAAATCGAAATCGACGGCAAGGCGGTTGCGGCAACAATCCAGACCGCGGGGAACGATCGAGGGCATTCCATTGATAATGGCCCGACCTACTACACCATCCCTCGACCGATGCGCGGAAAGCCCTGGTTCATCGAGTATGATGACGCGAACGGCGTGCGCCAGAAAAGCTGGTTCAATCTCAACATGCCATAAGCCAGGCCATCACGTAGGACGAGGACTATGAGGGCCACAATTCCGGGAGGTTTGTAGTGTTCAAGGCGCTTCTGCTATCCACAATGATTATGAACACAGGCGCAGTGTTGACGGCCGCTGGTCAGAGCGACAAGCCGCGATCAAGCGTGGACAATCCTATGTGGCCGGCTTCACTGAAGTGGGACTGCAAGACCGCTGCCAAGATTGTATGCGAGCGTGATGGCGGTTGCTCAGTGACTGAGGACCGCTCTGGATTTGTGCTGAACTACGGCAGTAACGAAGCCGAGTTCCCAGCTGGCAATGTCAGGATCAAGCGCCACTATCAACAGACCGTGCAGGCAAGCCCTTTGCAGCAGGAAGTTAAAGTCGAATTGGCCGATAATCGCGTTCTTTGGTTGACGGCCGTGGATGCCAGCCGCACTTATTCGGAAGCGTGGGTCGGCGCCCTGAGCGAGTTGAAGGGTGGCGCGGTACTGATGGAATCCGAGGGGGTCTATTGCATGCCGCATAAGTGAGTGCGCCGAGAGGGGAGGGGAGCGAAGCACCAGATATGGTCTGACCTGGAGGCCGATCCTCGGCGAGCGCTGCAGAGAATGTCAGGGCCTTTTCGTCAATTTCATGCGACGATGAGGTTGTTTAAAGAAGCACCGGTCTACAAGACCAAAACATCAAGTGGAATTTACTGATTCGAAACTGATTGATTGCCACTGCATCCGGGAATGTTGTCGACAACTCGATAATTATTTTCATGACTAGATGATATTCAGTTTTCCTCATGGAAGCTGCTCGGTCAGCAGGGCTCCAATTCGGCGATAGCCGTAGTGTACGTTGCCGAGAGCCAGCTTCTGAATGAGATCGCGCAAACCCGTCTCGGCCCGACGAGGGGCCGAATCCAGCCAGTGACGGTAATAGCTCGCGCGGCTGACACCAGCGAGCCAGCACATTCTGTCGATGTTGAATTCGCCTTGCGACAGGCCGGTCATCATCTTTTCGATGACTTTGAAGATCCCGTTTCGCCAGGAGCGCTGCTCCGACGCCGATCTTCCTCGAAGTGCCGCAAGGCTTCGCGAAAAAAATCGAGATCGAGCTGCTGCTGCCCGACCTTCTGCTCCAGTTCCCTGCTCCGGCGCCTGGCCTTGCTCAGTGCCTTTTCCTGAGGTGACGGCACATCGACTGCACTCTGCAGCTGTGCGGCCCCGTCAACTCCTGCTGTCCTGGCCGGCCGGCCGCGCCGACGCGACTTCAGATTACCATGAAGCCTGAGATGATCACGCCACTCGTAAAGTCGTTGGCGACTGATACCAACCTCATCTGCCAACTTGCTGACGGTTTCGCCCGCCTCCATGCGCCGGAGAAGCTCCAGCTTTTGGTCATCATCAATAACTCTTTGCCGTCCGGCCATGCCCGAGTTTCCTCTACTTGCGGGGAAACTGTCCGCGATTTTCCTTGTCTCAGCCTGGGGGTGCACTCCAATCGCGTCCGGTTTTTGATCGGAACGGTGTCCGGTTGTCAAGCGACACGAGGAATTGACCCCTTTGGCGACATCAGGAACTGACCCCCTTCATTGGGTTACTGTTTCGTTGGTTTCGGGC